>CAMMAC010000014.1 GCA_946493085.1 uncultured Clostridiaceae bacterium | reverse complement strand
ATTTAGTTTTCAATGTTCTTTTTCATTATTTTTTCATGTAACTTTTTACAATATCCTTATCAATCATGTACTATATGAATACATGAAAAAGAGCCCTTCTCCTAATAACTTTTAGGACGAAAAGGCTCTTTTTTTCCGCGGTACCACCTAATTTAAAAACAATCTCACATTGTTTTTCTCTTTCTTTTCTCTTTAACGCAGAGAAATGCTAAATCCATACGTTTATACTTACTATTTTTCAGTATAAAAACAACAAAGGTGATAACAAATAAAATAGTTCCAACTAGGGCTCTCACCATTTCTTTTGCCTAGCTCTCTTGTGGCTTTTTTTATTTGTGTTGTCCTTGTTTTTGTTTTTCTCTTATTTTATGTTTTTTATCATAACATTTTTTGTAATGAAATGCAAGAGGTTTCAGAAATTATATTAATCCATCTAAATAATTCCTTCCTGCGTAATACATGTGCGATAAATAAACTACTTTGTTTTCTTCATCTATAATATATAATAACACGTAACTACCAATAGGAATCTTTCTGTAATTTCTTTTTACTCTATCAAATTTTTCTGTTCTTGCATACATTTGTGGAGAAATGGATAATTCTTTTACACTATCTTCTATTTTCATTCTAAATCTATTTGCTACATTTTCTTCTTTTAATTTTTCTTCCATATACTGACATGCTTCTTCAATATCTTCTAAACATTTTTCAGTAAACTTCACTTTATATTCCATATTTTGCATGCCAATCCTTAAAAATATCTTTAGCGTCTCTTACTCTTCCTTTTTCAATATCTTCTTCTGCTTTTATCAAGTTTTTTTCTATTTTATTTTTCATCAATTTTTGCTTATATTCTTCCATACTCATAATGATTACATGATTTTTGCTATTTTTGCTCACTACCATTTCTCCATTTAAGTTTATTGCTGTTTCCAGTTCTTGTAAATTCGTTACTTGTTGCATATTACCACCTCTTCCTCTTTATACTATAAATAGTATAACATATATTTTATGATTTTAAAACATATCTTCCTCAGATTTTTATTCAAAATACCCCATTTTCAAAACAATACCATTTCCATATTTTTTTATGCTGTTTCTTCTTTCTGATTTGTATTCTTTCTTTCTGGTTTACCTTCTGCTTTTACACTAGTTTTTTTATGAGGGTTAATCACTAGTTTTGGGCTTTCTCCCTTTTCTACTGTATTTTTGGTAATAATGCATTTTTCTATGTCTGGATGAGATGGGATATCAAACATAATATCTCTCATGATTTCTTCTATAATAGAACGTAAGCCTCTTGCACCAGTTTTTCTTTCTAGGGCTTTATCTACAATTGCTTCTAATGCTTCTTTCTCAAATTCTAAGTCTACATCATCTAGTTTTAATAGCTTTTGATATTGCTTTACTAATGCATTTTTTGGCTCTGTTACTATTTTTATTAAAGTATCTCTATCTAATTCTCTTAAAGTTGCTACGATAGGAAGTCTTCCTACAAATTCTGGAATTAGTCCAAACTTTAATAAATCTTGTGGTAATAGTTGTTCATAAATTTTATATTTATCCACTTGTTTTTGACTCTTAATATCTGCACCAAATCCAATTGCTTTTGTACCAATTCTGCTATTAATAATTTTATCTAATCCTTCAAAAGCTCCTCCACAGATAAATAAAATATTTTCTGTGTTAATTTGTATTAATTCTTGTTGTGGATGTTTTCTTCCTCCCTGTGGTGGAACAGATGCTACCGTTCCTTCTATAATTTTTAGAAGGGCTTGTTGCACACCTTCTCCACTAACATCTCTTGTGATAGATGGATTTTCAGATTTTCTTGTAATTTTATCTATTTCGTCAATGTAGATGATTCCTCTTTCTGCTTTTTCCATATCATACTCTGCATTTTGTATTAGTTTAAGCAAAATATTTTCTACGTCTTCTCCTACATAGCCAGCTTCTGTTAAAGTAGTAGCATCTGCTATAGCAAATGGAACTTTTAGAATTTTAGCAAGTGTTTGCGCAAGAAGTGTTTTTCCACAGCCAGTAGGACCTAATAATAATACATTACTTTTTTGTATTTCTACATCATCCTCATTTTCTTTTGGATGTCCAATACGTTTATAATGATTATACACTGCTACAGATAAAGTTTTCTTTGCATCTTCCTGCCCGATTACATAATTATCTAATACCTTTTTTATTTCTGCTGGACTAGGTAATTTATCCTCTTCTTGACTTAATGTATAGGTAGATTCTTCATCTTCGTAATCTTCATTTTCCATAATTTGAGAACATACTTTAATACATTCATTGCAAATAAACACACCTGGTCCTGCAATAATTTTCTCTACTGCATCTTGTGATTTTCCACAAAACGAACATCTAATATTGCTATTATTGGTCTTTGCCATTTCTTTCTCCTTTTTCTTCTATTTCTATTCTTTAGTATATTTTTGCCTCTTCTTCTCTATTTTATGCTTTTTTTTCAATTATGCCATCAATAATTCCATAATCTAATGCTTCCTTAGCTGTCATCCAATGGTCTCTTTCTGTATCACGGTTAATTACATCAATTGGTTGACCTGTTCTGTCACTTAATAATTGATTTAATTTTTCTCTTGTACGAATCATATGCTCTGCATGAATTTGAATTTCTGTTGTTTGTCCAGAAATTCCTCCGCCACCGATTAATGGTTGATGAATTAATATTTCTGCATTTGGTGTAGCAAATCTTTTTCCTTTTTCTCCTGATGCTAAAAGTACAGAACCCATACTAGCAGCAAGACCTATACACATAGTAGATACAGGGCATTTAATGTAATTCATAGTATCTACAATTCCCATTCCATCTGTAATAGAACCTCCTGGGCTATTAATATATAAATAAATTTCTTTATCTGGATCTTCTGACTCTAAGAAAAGTAATTGTGCAATGACTAAGCTTGCTGTTGTAGCATTTACTTCTTCTCCTAAGAAGATAATTCTATCTTTTAATAATCTTGAAAAAATGTCGTATGACCTTTCTCCTTTTGCTGTTTGCTCTATAACATAAGGTACTAAACTATTATTTAACATTTCTGTTTCCTCCTTTTTTCTTATAAACAAAGATAAGTTAGTGGTAAATTTATTCTTTGTTTTTCCTTAAATACAATCCACCCCTAACTTTTCCTTTTATTTTACTTATTTTATTTTAGCATTTTTTACAATAAAGTCAACTGCTTTTTCTGTTTTTAAAGTATCTCCTATGTATACTTTAAGAGCATCATTTTTTAGCATTTCTTCTGCATCTCTTCCATAATTTTTAGCCATTTCTTCTGCTTTTTCCTTTATCTCGTCTTCTGATGCTTCTATTTTTTCTGCTTTAATAATCGCTTCTAATACTAATTTTGTTTTTACAGTTTGTGTTGCTTGCTCTTCAAATTCTTTTCTCATATCTGCTTCTGTTTTTTGCATCATTTGAAGATATTGTGTTAAGTTCAATCCTTGATACATTAATCTTTGTTCGATATCTCTTATCATATTATCTGTTTCTGTTTCTACCATTCCTGATGGAATTTCTATTTTTACATTATCACATACAGCTTTAATAGCTGCATCCTCTGTTTCATATTTTGCTCTTGATGTATTTTGCTCTTCTAGTTTTTCTTTAATAGATTTTTTTAATTCTTCTAATGTATCAAATTCGCTTACATCTTTTGCAAATTCGTCATCTAATGTTGGCAATTCTTTCTTTTTAATTTCATGTAATTTTACTTTGAACATAGCTTCTTTTCCGGCTAAATCTTTAGAAAAATATTCTTCTGGGAAAGTAACGTTAATTTCTTTCTCTTCGTCTATTTTCATTCCAATAATTTGGTCTTCAAACCCTGGTATAAAGGTATTGCTTCCAATTACTAGCTCATGTCCTTCTGCTTTTCCACCTTCAAATGCAACCCCGTCTACAAATCCTTCAAAATCAATAACTACAGTATCATCTTTTTCTACTGGGCTATCCTCTACATTCACAAGTCTTGCATTTCTTTCTTGCATATGTCCAAGCTCATGTTCAATATCTTCTTCTTTTACAGTATACTCTATTTTTTTAAGTTCTATACCTTTGTATTTTCCTAGAGTAACTTCTGGTTTTGTTTGCACAATGGCAGTAAAGATTAAATCTTTTCCCTTCTCCATTTGTGTAATATCAATATCTGGTCTACTAACTGCTTCTATTTTATTTTCATTTAATTCTTTCTCGTAAATTTCTGGTACTACTTCATTAAAAGCATCTTCATAGAAAATTTGTGCTCCATATTGTCTTTCTACTATTTTATATGGTGCTTTTCCTTTTCTAAATCCTGGTATTGTAAAATATTTTGCATTTTTTGTATATGCTTTTTGAATAGCCTCATCAAACTTTTGTGCTTCAATAACAAAACTTAGTTTTACTTCATTTGCCTTATCTGTTTTTTCTACTTTCATACTCATGTTTTATTCTCCCTTTCATGCTTTTATTTCTTATTTAGCTTGTTTATTATATCACATTTTTACCAGATTGCAATAGTTTTTCTGGAAAAATTGTTTGACAAATTTCAAATTTATGCTATAGTTTTTACACCAATTCCAATATTTCCTTTACAGCCTCTTCTAAATTTTTATTTTCTATCGCCACATCACAAACTTCTCTCACATTTTGAAATTTTTCTCTGTCAATTTCTATACGTGTTTGTATGGCTTCTTTGCTATCTCCTCTTTTTTGCATTCTTTGAATTCTTTCTTCCTCTGGTACATAAATATAGCAGACTAAAAAAGGAATATCTTGTTTGCCTAGTTCTATTGCTCTTGCTTTAATGTCTTTAACAGATTTCACAATAGAAATACAAGCTACATTTTCCTTTAAAGAATCTGTGCTAATTCCATAGAATTCATGATTAAACTCAGCTCTTTGCAAAAGTTCTCCATTTTTCCACATAGTTTCAAATTCTTCTTTTGTAATAAAAAACATATCTTGTCCGTTTTCTTCTCCTACACGTTTTTGCCTTGTCGTATAATTTTTTGCTTTTTCAAAACCTCTTTTACATAGTTCCTCCAAAATAGTACTTTTTCCAGAACCACTTTCGCCTATTAATATAACCATTATTTTCTACCTTTCTTCTTTTATAATTCCATTTACAATATTTAGGTCAGATGGCACAATGTAGTGAATATTTGCCTTTTTAAAAATAGCTTGTGCCAAAATACTTCCTGCTTTTGCCCCATCCATCCACTTTGGATTATGTGGCATTAATACATACAAGTCATCTAAACTAATTTTTTCTAACAACTCCTGATTTTTCTTTGCTAAATCTTCATAAGTTATCATATACTCGTGGATCCCATCATGAAAAATGCGGTTTGGTACTAAGTGATATTTTACTAATTTTTGAAAACGAAGTTCTCCTCCTGTAAAAATACCACAATCACAACCAAAATCTATTTCTTCTCCTTCTAGTATATCTAGTGCATACTGCAAAACGTCTTGTATTTTCAAGCCATTATTTTCATCATTCATTTCTGGAAAATAATTCAGCATCTCTGCAACGCCAATTTGCAGATTTTTTCTATGGATCACTTCTCCCTTATCATAAACTAATAGTTCTGTTGTTTTTCCTCCCATATTTACCATTAATACTTTTTTGTTATCATAAATGCCTTGCATTGCCTTTTCAAAATAGTAGTTTTCCTCTTCTTGGGTAATTACATGAAACTTCAACCCCAATTGTGCGAAATCTGCCTTTAAATTATCATATTGTTCTTTTGGGATTTTTCTCCAAATACCTGTTGCATAAATTTTGCAATTATTACTATTTAAATGATATTTCCCTACTAATTCTTGCATATGCTTTATCACTTCTCTATAATTTTTCTGGCTAATACCTGTTTCCTCCGAGAAGAAATTTTTTAGTAGAATACTTTTTTCTTCTATTAATTCTGGTGCTATTTTCTCTTCTTCACACGCATAAGTTTTTATCGTAGACGAACCCAAGTCTATATAATATTTCATCACATTATCTCCTTTTTACTTTGTTTAATCTCAAGAATACACATATAAATTTCTATCTATTATCTGGAGCCTCTGGAACAGTAGAAAATTTTATCGTATTTTGTTTTGCCCATTCTTCTGCAGATGGCATTTGTTTTAACACCGCAAAATCTTTTCCTTCTTGCAAATTTTCTATAATTTCTTTTAATTTTTGTGCTGCCTCCGGATTTTCTTCTTCATACTCTTTTGCATCCTCGCTAATAATATACCCTTTTTTGTATTTTAAATAGCTATCTGCCACTCCCATTTCATATACATTGGCATTGGATAAATAATTTTTTAGCGCTGGAATTTTTCTTTCTAATGTTTGCTTTACAGATAGCAAAGCTGTTCTATCTAGCATTCTATTATCTCTCGGCTTTATTTCTATACTTATCATTTGTCCTGGCATTTCGTAAATTTCATTTTCATACTGTGCTACATTAAAGGAAATATCTACTAAAGCTTCTCCTACTGCTATGGTATATAGCCTACGAAGATTTTGTACAGATAATACTCTATTTAGATGTTCCATAGATATATTTTCTTTTTGTAGAAACTTTGCATACTCTTCTAAACCTGTAGTATCTCCTATTTGTTCTTCTCTTTTTCTTGTGGTATACTCTGTTTCTTCTTTATGTTTGTAAGTTTTATGTGTCATTCTTCTGCTTTTAAAACCATAAGTTTCTTCTCCTTTATAAAAGGTCGTTCCGCTTCTAATACGAAGTGTTTCTCTCTTTCTTAACAAATCATAATTTTGTGTATCATCATAATAAGTATCTTGCGAAGCATATTGTACTTTGTCTATTATCTTATAGTTTTCTTCTATTTGTTCTCTCACATCGTATAAACTTACATCTTTAGAAGAAGTAAGTACATATCTTAATTCTAGTTCTTCTTTTGGTTTGGAAACAGAACTTATTACTTCTTCTATTAGCTTTTTATAGTTTGCCTCAAATTCTTCTTTCGAAATTCCTAATTCTAATCGAATCATCTCTGGATTAATAGCTGTTATTTCTCTTGTAAAAGGTTCTACATTAATACGTTTTTGACATTCGGAATAGTCTTTAATACCATCATGTGTTATCACATTAATTCCCTCTGTGTCTGTACTTTTATATGGTTTTATCGTTCTTACTTCATGTACAATTCCTTTTGTATCTTCTGCTATCTCTGGAATAGCCTTATGTAATAAATAACGAATATAGCTTTCTTCTTTATCTGTTTCCAAAGGGATATAATCTTGTACTGCTTGTTTTTGGTCGCACAAATATTTTAGCATTTCATTATCTGTTTGATTGGCTATTTTTTTCAAAGTTTCCTTGATAGGTGTTTCTAAAATTTGCATATGTTCCCCAATGGTGAAACTTGTCTTTTCCTCTGTTAAGAACTTTTGTATACTAGAAATTGTCTCTTGTGGTATTTCCTCTGGATACTTTCTTAGTTCTTGTAACAAAAACTCTAGTGTATGGTCTCCTAATATGGAGGCATTTGTATAATATATCTTTTCATAATTTCTCATTCTTTCATAAATGGCTGCCTCTACTAAATAGAGTTTTTCTTCTGGAATAGCAACTATTAATTGGTCTCCATCTAGTACTAATTCGAAGCTTTTAATTAATTCTGGTACATTGGTTAGTATGTTCATCCCTGCATATTTAGAGTCTCTAATTAAATAGTCTAATCGATCGGCATCTATGTTATTAGAAATAAAAGAAGCCAGTAGTTCCTTTAATTGCACTTGATTATTCTCTACTTTTACATGTTTTTTTGGTTTTGCTTCTTTTTTAAAACCATACACTTCTTCTAAAAATTCTGCTACTTTTTCTGCAAATCCTTCTCCACCATAATTTTCTAATATTTGGTGAATTTGTGTGTTTTCTCGAATTGCTTCCACACTTCTTTTTTCGTGTGAGTAACCCGTTATTTTTTCCTCTGTATGAGAAAAAGCAGCATGTCCTACATCATGTAATAGCATAGCAATTTTAGCAATTGTTTTTTCTTCTTTATCCATATGCATACCATATTTACTTAGTTTATTTTCTATATGGTTAACAATTCTGCATATTAAATGATAAGAACCTATGCTATGTTCCAAGCGCTTTTCCTCTTCCATACTTTCGTATTCAAAGCATGCTGTTCCCACTTGTGAAATATCTTTTAAACGCTGAAATTCTTCACATTGTACTAGTTCTTTAAAAACACCTTCTAATACAATTTCTCCATGTACAATATCTTTATATACCATTCTTTCACTCATTTGCTACACAACCTTTACTCGTTCTTTCCCTACTATTTCTTCTATTTGCTCTTGTATTTCTGGTGTTACATACATTGCTCCAGCTGGGTCTTTTTTCTCTCCACTTACAATTTCTAAAGCAATATTGTTTTTATCTCCTGTGAAAAAATGAATAGCTCCTCTCAATTTTTCCTTTTGCCCTTCGTCTAAAGTAGTGATATCTATTTCTAACTTACTTGGTCTATTCGATGCTGGTACATCACTTTGCTCTCCAAATGCCGTTATCTTACTTGCAATAATGGTTACATTTTGTTCTTCTTCTCGTATACTTAGCCTTCCTTCTATCATTACAATCTCATCTTCTATTAGAACAGAGGTAGAAGCTTGATAGCAATTTTCAAATACAATTACCTCCATACTTCCATGTAAATCTTCTATGGTAACAAATGCCATAATTTTATTATTTTTGGTATACTTTTTCTTAATACTGGAAATAATACCTGCATATTTTACATTTTGATTATCATGATAAGGGAATTTTCCTGTTTGTTCTAGTTCTGTTAGTCCTTCTTTTACTTTTAAACTATCGATATTAGTTCTTGCTTCTATTTGCTGTCTTAGTCCTTCTAATGGGTGACCAGAGATGTATAGTCCTAGCATTTCTTTTTCCATAGATAGTAATTCTTTTTCAGAATACTCTTTTAATGTAGTATAGGTATATTTTAGCTTTTCTAAATCTTCTTCCGGTGTAGAAGCTGCCAAATCAAACATAGATACTTGCCCTTTAAAATTCTTTTTACTACTATCTGCTATGCTATTAATGATGTCCTCAAAAGATGCCATTAGCGTACTTCTTGTTTGTTCAAATTCATCAAACGCTCCTGCTTTAATTAAACTTTCTATGCACTTTTTGTTGACTGCTTCATTTTGTATTCTTTCGCAGAAATCTGTAAAGGAAGTATATTCCCCCTTTTTCTTTCTTTCTTCTACAATACTATCTACGGCAGAAGTTCCTACATTTTTAATGCTACCTAGTCCAAAACGAATTTTATTTCCCTCTTCTACGGTAAATTTTGTAAAACTTTTATTAATATCTGGTTTTAAAATTTCAATATGTAGTCTTTTACATTCGTCAATATAGTATGGGACTTTGTCTAAATTGCCTAGATAACTATTCATAGTAGCTGCCATAAACTCGGCAGGATAATAGGCTTTTAAGTAGGCAGTTTGGTAAGAAAGCACCGCATAAGCTGCTGCATGAGATTTATTAAAGGCATATTTTGCAAACTCTGCCATTTCGTCAAATATCGTATTGGCTGATTTTTCATCAATTCCATTTCTAACACAACCTGGCACTACTACATTTCCATTCTCGTCTACTTGCCCATGAATAAAAATTTCTCTTTCTTTTGTCATTACATCTAGTTTTTTCTTACCCATGGCACGTCTTACTAAATCTGCTCTTCCCAAAGAATACCCGGCTAAAACCCTTACAATTTGCATAACTTGTTCTTGATACACCATACAACCATAAGTAACCTCTAAAATTGGCTTTAAGGCAGGGTGTGTATACACAGCGTGTTCTGGATCTTTTTTATTAGCGATATATCGCGGAATTTGGTCCATTGGTCCCGGTCTATATAAAGAAACCCCTGCTATAATATCCTCTAGACTATCTGGTTTTAACTCTTTCATAAAGTTGGTCATACCTTGACTTTCAAATTGGAAAATACCCACACTATTTCCTTCTTGCCATAGTTTATATACTTTTGGGTCATTCATTTCTTCATCAAATACCACGTCTATTCCTCTATTTTGTTTTACTATCTCTTTGGTATCTTCTATTAAAGTTAAAGTTCTTAATCCCAAAAAGTCCATTTTTAGAAGCCCTAACTCTTCTAGCGTTGTCATAACATATTGCGTAGAAATGGTATTATCTCTCATATATAAAGGAACATAGGTGTCTACTGGCTCTTTAGTAATAACAATTCCACAAGCATGGGTAGAAGCCTGTCTTGGCATTCCTTCTAATGCCATAGCAATATCTAATAATTTTTTGGTTTCTGGATTGGTATCATATAATTCTTTTAATTCCCTATTTTGTTCCATAGCTTTTTGAATAGTAATGTGTAGCTCATTTGGTATCATTTTAGCAAGTTTGTCTGCCTCTGCATAAGGTACATCTAACACTCTTGCTACATCACGAATTACCATTCTAGCAGACATAGTACCAAAAGTAATAATCTGAGAAACATGGTCATGTCCGTATTTTTCGCATACATAATCTATTACTTTATCTCTTTTCGCATCACTAAAGTCTACGTCAAAATCAGGCATACTAATTCTTTCTGGATTCAAGAAACGCTCAAATAGCAAATTGTACTTAATAGGATCAATATCTGTAATTCCTATGGCATAAGCTACAATGGAACCTGCTCCAGAACCACGTCCTGGTCCTACGGCAATATCGTGTGTTTTGGCATAATGAATGTAGTCCCACACAATTAAGAAATAGTCCACATATCCCATTTTCTTAATAACAGATAATTCATAATTTTTTCTTTCTTCTAATTCTTGCGTTAAAGTTTCTCCATAACGTTTATGCATTCCCTCATTAGTTAATGTCTCTAAATAATCGTAATGGTCTTTAAATCCTTCTGGCACATCATAATTTGGCAAAATGGTATGTCCAAATTCAAATTCTACATTACATTTATCTGCAATTTTTACCGTATTTTCTATGGCTTCTGGCACATTTTCAAAGTAGTTTGCCATTTCCTCTGGAGACTTGATATATAGTTCATCTGTGTCAAAACGCATTCTGTCCTCATCCGACATCTTTTTGCCAGTTTGAATACATAAAAGTACTTCATGGTTATAGGCATCTTCTCTTCTGGAATAGTGGGCATCATTGGTAGCCACTAAAGGAATATTTAATTCTTTAGAAAGTTCTATCAATTTTTGATTCACAAGAGCTTGCTCTTTTACACCATTATTCTGAATTTCTAAATAATAGTCCTCTCCAAATACATCTTTATACCAATTAGCCACTCTTTTTGCTTCTTCCATATCCTCTTTTAAAATGGCTTGGTTGACTTCTCCTGCTAAACAAGCACTACAACAAATTAAATCTTCGTGATATTGCTGCAAAATTTCTTTATCAATACGAGGTTTATAATAAAAACCTTCTGTGTAACTTAAGGAAACCAATTTGGATAAATTTTTATATCCATTTTGATTTTTCGCAAGTAAAATTAAATGATTGTATTTGCTATCCAAATTAGGATCTTTATCTTTCCTACTCCTTGGAGCAACATACACCTCACAACCAATAATTGGTTTAATTCCATTGGCTTTGCATGCTTTATAAAAATCAATTACACCAAACATGGTGCCATGGTCTGTAATAGCAATTGCCTTCATTCCTAAGTCCTTTGCAATCACAGGAATATCTTTAATTCTATTAGCTCCATCTAGTAAACTATACTCACTATGTATATGTAAATGCACAAAATCTGGCATGTTCTTTCCTCCTTTTTTCTGTTAGCATTATATTACATTTTTCCTCAAAAAAAAAGAGCTTTTTACACTCTTTTTTATCACAAATATAATATTGTTCTAAAAGTAGTAATCCATGATCTATTTAGTGGACTTAAGCCCCATCGATTTCCTGTATAAGTTGTACCTTGCGTATCTCCACATTGCCCTCCAGACTCTACTGCTGCATAGGCCGTTGTTTCATCTTTTCTTGTAGAATACTCTGTTGTCCATTCTCTTACATTAGAAGCCATATCATTGATTTTACATCTCTCATCTCCATTTACTCCTGTATTAGATAATGTTGCATTTAGAGATGATTGCCTTGCATAATCTGTATCTCCTGAACATTTTTGGATATATACTACCGCAGTGTCCCATGCATAACTATTGATTAAATCTGATTCAAAACTATTTCCTTCATACATCTTTTTAGCTGCCTCTGCTGCTTCTGGTTGAGTAATATAATTCCATAACATTCCTGTTATTATGGCTGTGCTATCAGTACTTGCTGGCGTTCCTGTTGAAACTTTAGAATATGGTACTTTTCCATCTTTATAAGACGCTTCATAACGAGCAATATAATATCCGTGGTTTATTTGTACACTATCTATAAATCCTTTTAAATCTTTTGCAGTAGTATTGGTAGCATCTAATCCTCCTGAACCATTTGCTATTCTAAACTCTACTAATTCGTGATAATAAGTTACCAACGTTGTTTTTTCTTCATAATTCTCTGCACTTTGTATTAGATTTTCTGTTCCGTCTTCCGCAAACGTATATCTTCCTAATGTTATCTCTACCTGTGTTCCATCTGTTTTGATTATCTTTCCGCTTCCATCTTCATTAATGTTGCTTACTGGCACCCATACGAATTGATTTCCTCTTTGCTCACCCTTTCCATCTAAACTGATATCTTTATCTTCTATTACTATTCCATCCGCTACATTAATGCCTGAATCTGATGCAATTTTAAATCCTGCAGGTATAACAATAGTATTTCCTCTATTATCTTTTATTTGCGTATTTGATGTCATATACGTTCCTTCTGACTTTACCTCTTCTACTGTTTTATCTACTAAAACTATATTTCCTGTCTCCAATGTGTATTGCAATATATTTAAGTTTTCTTGTTCTTCTTTTTGAGCTAATTCTGTGTTTCCCTTTGCTAGCTGTGCCATAGTAATAATTCCATTATCCCCTACTATCAAGGATATAGAAACACCTGCTAAAATGATTAACACGATTATTGTTACCACTAACGCAATTAGGGTAATACCTCTTTGTGTTTTCCTTCTATTTTTCATATTTCTTTCCCCCTATTTTTCTTATGTTTTTCAAATTTCGTTTTATCCATTTGATTATGTTAATATATTATTATTTAATTGTATTTATTATACTATCAATATGTTTTGGAAGATTCAAGGTTCTTGGTAAAAATATAAGAAAAAGAAAATAAAGATTATAGATATCCTTATTTTCTTTTTTCCTTATTTGATATACAAGCTAGGATCTACATACTCTCCATTTTTTAATATTTCAAAATGCAAATGTGGGTCATCTGCTATTTCAAAAGTCGCTGTATTTCCAACCGTTCCTATGGTTTGTCCTTGCTCTACTTTTTCTCCCTCTTTTACAAATTCTGCTGTTAATAAATTAGCATATACAGATTGATAGCCATTATCATGTTCTATGGTTACTGTAATTCCATAGCGTGGATCATTTTTTATGGATTTGATAGTTCCACCAGCAGATGCTTTTACCACTGTTGTTTTATCTGCTTTTATATCTATTCCATAATGGGTAACCCATTCTTCTAAAGTTTCTGAATAAATTAAGTTATCTTTCGCATATTCTTTTGTAATTTCCCCTTCCACTGGTTTTGTAAAAGTTGGATCTGGCTTCTTTTCCTCTTTTGCCTTTGTAGTCGCTGTTTGTGTTTTTTCCGTAGTATTTGTATTTACTGTTGTATTAGTCATCTGTTTATTTTCTTGTGTACTTGTATTAATGGCTACTTTGTTAGCTAAATTTTCATTTAATGTACCTTCATTTTTTGTATTAGCATCTGCCACTACATTTGACTGCCCTGCTTCTGATTGTTCTACTTCGTTTACTGTTTTCCCTATTTGGCTACTTGCTTGTGACGTTTCTGTATTGGTTGTTGCTAAATCTGTAATAGTAATTTCAGGCTGTTCTCCTTCTTCTGTAATAACATTACTGTAAATAATAAAAGTAACTACAAAAGCAACAATAGCAAGTAATAATACACCTCCTGCTATATATAGCATTTTTTTACTTTCTCTTTCATCTGCATAATTTCTTCTCATTTGTCGTCTCATATTACTCCTCCTTCACTTTTTCTTTAGTTAGAGTATTTCCTATTTTTCCTCTTTTATACATTTTTTTATGAGACATCTTCCACTTCTACTCCTGTATAAAAATGTTTGATAATCTCTACATAATCACTGCCCGCTTTCGCCATGCTATCTGCTCCTGTTTGGCTCATTCCTACTCCATGACCATAGCCTAATACGGAAAATTTTATATTATCCCCCTCTATTGTAATCGTAAAATTAGCAGACCTTAAACCAAATATTGTTCTTATTTCTACTCCTGAAAAGCTTAAATTTCCTATTTGAATGCTCTTTACTCTATCCCCATCTGTATATTCTAATACTTGTATGCAATTTGCTTGTGAAAAGTCTATCGTAAAATCACTATGCTTCTCTTTTATTTTATCCGTAAATTCCTGCTTTGTGCATATTACTTCTGACTGATATTGAGTATATCCTTCTTCTCCAGCTGTCGCTACTGTTTGCAAATAGGGATAACCACTGCCTCCCCAAACATTTAATGTAGTTTCTGTTTTTCCACCACTATTGGCATGAAAGAAAGCATTAATTGGCTTTCCTTCATATGTAATGATTTTCCCTTTCGTTTCTTCTACTGCAGTTACAATTTTATTCCAATATTCTTCCCTTGTACTTTCTTCCCACTTGGCAAGCCTATCTTCTTTAGAAATCCATGCTTGACAACAAGCTGAATTATCACAAATATCTGCACCCTCATGTTTTTGCGAATTATTTTGTATTTTATAAATGGTATACGTTCTTGCCACTACTGCCTGGGCTTTTAATGCTTCTTTTTCAAAAGAAGCTGGCATTTCGCTAGAAACAACTCCATATAAATAAGTATCCAGAGTCAACTCTTCTACTTCTCCCGTACTAGCATGCAATAATTGAATGGTATTATATTGTTTATAATCATATTCTTGCTCCGTTTGCCCATCTATTATGTTTTCCTGTTTTTCTGTATTTTGTCCACTTGCCTCCGCTATTTGAAACGGTTTTGTAAACACTACTGGAAGTAAGAAGCAAAGTATCACAAATACCAATACACATAAGCCTATCTTTTTCATTCTAGGAACTCCTTTACATGGCCAATTTTGTTTTCATTTGTTCTAATATTTTTTTCTCCATTCGAGAAACTTGCACTTGACTTACTCCCAATATTTTGGCCACTTGCATTTGTGTTTTATTTCTAAAATAGCGCAAAATAATTAACTGTCTTTCTCTTTCACCTAAAGTAGAAATAGCATTTTTTAAAGACAAATTATCTACAATACTTTCTGCTTCATCTACTCCAGTATCTAATTTATCTGCTAAATGAATTCCACCATCTTCATCTGAATAGATTTTCTCATAAATAGAAACTGTGGGATTTAAGGAATCTAGTGCAACTGCAATTTCTTCTTTGGAAATTTTTAATTCTTTAGCCATCTCAGAAATAGAAATTTCCTCTCCTTTTTCCCTCAAATATCTGGCTTGAATATCCCTAATTTTAGCTGCTAATTCTTTTACGCTTCTACTCACTTTTACACTTCCATCATCACGAATAAAACGCTTAATTTCTCCTAGAATGTATGGAACTGCATAAGTAGAAAGCCTTACATCAAAAGATGTATCAAAACGTTTGATGGATTTTATAAAACCGATACTACCAATTTGATATAAATCTTCTAGTTCATAACCCCTATCTTTAAAACGCCTTACAATACTCCAAATAAGCCCTGTGTTCTTTTCTACCAATTTTGCCAAAACCTCTGAATTACCATTTTGAGCCTCTAATATTTCCTTTGTATCATTTTCAAACATGCTTCATCCTTCTCCTCTTTAGTTATTCATTGGAAAAGATGATTGTTTCATTTGATTTAATACATCCGTTATTTCTTCTTTAGATACCTCTTCTTTCTTTATCATTTTCTTCATTGTCACCTTTGTACCTAATCCCACAATAGATTCCACTTGTACTTCATCCATAAAGCTCTCCATAATGGTAAAACCCATACCAGATCTTTCTAAATTTGGCTTAGAAGTATATAAAGGTTGTTTGGCTAGCGCTATATTTTCTATTCCTTTTCCTGTATCGGCTATTTCTATGATAATGGTGTTTGCTATGAGTCTACATTCTATTTTAATAATCCCCTCTTTTTCTTCATACCCATGAATGATACAATTCGTTACTGCCTCAGATACAGCAGTTTTAATATCTGCCAGCTCTTCAATGGTTGGATCTAATTGAGAAGCAAATGCTGCCACACTAATTCTAGCAAAAGCCTCATTATTAGACTTACTCATAAATTCTAGTCTCATTTCATTTTCATAAACACTTTTCACATTTTCCTCCTTTGTTGCTTGTATTTAAAGCAAGCTATTGTTTTTTCTATTCTTATTCTATCTTGAGCTGTATACTAGCTTAACTTGCCTCTCTAATAGGACAAATTTTTACTACACCACTCATTTCAAAAATCTTTCTTACACTAGGACTTACATTTACCATTTCTAATGTGCCTCCTAACATTTTCGCCATTTTATATCTGCCAATAATCATCCCTATTCCTGCACTATCCATAAAAGTGACGTTACTAAAATCAAATATAATTTTTCTAGGCATAAATCTTGCAATTTCATCGTCCGCTTCCCTCCTTATCTTTTCTGTTGTGTGATGGTCTATCTCCTCTGTTATTTGCAATAAGAGTACTTTTTCATTGGGATCATATTGAATCTTCACAACTTTTTCCTCCTTTTCTCCTTTTGTTTGTTAAGGTTATTATATTGCATATGGTAATTTTTTCCAATAGCAAAATTTGAGAAGTTTTAGCGATTTTTGACATTTTTTCGACATTATTCTTCCTATGTCCCATTTAAGTCAGGGCCTAAGTGAGACATGTCTCAAAAATGTCAGGGATGAGTGGGACATTTTTGCATAAAAAAACAAGAACGCTCTCTTAGATTAGAGAACATTCTTGTTTTTCGTTGAAATATTTGTAATTAACTAACATACTGGACGGCACTAGTTGCCTTATCCATTAGCCAGTACTCTGTGTTATGCGCCTCCCGTGGATTGAAGGCAATCCAGATTGGACTCACTCCAGAAAGCTTGATAGAAGCTGGTTCCTTGCGAGATATGCTTTCCTCAAATTTCTTTTTGTTGCTCTCATAGGGAGTGTAAGCTCCTTTGAGAACAATGAGTTCGCAATTTTCTGGTGCTTGTTCTACCAGTTTTTCCACCCAAGCCTTACGAGCTTCTTTCTCCAATCTATCTTTCATAGATAGGAGCTTACTTTTTTCTATCTCTTTTATATCCAAAAAGTCCAGATTATCTGGACTTTTTGTTAATTCAACTTTTCTAGTCTTTCTTTTGTTGCTACTAACATGGTTTGATACTTAGCTAGTTTTTCTTTTTCTTCTTGTACTTTCTTTTCTGGTGCTTTATTTACAAAACCTGGATTTGCAAGCATTTTTTCTGCTCTTTGTACTTCTGCTTCTAATTTCTTTATTTCGTCTGTTAATCTTTGTTTTTCTGCTTCTATTTCTACTAAATCTTCAAATGGAATAAATACTTCCATATGTTTTGTTACAATAGACATGGCATTTTGTGGAATGTTTTTCTTTTCTTCTTGTA
This sequence comes from uncultured Clostridiaceae bacterium, assembly GCA_946493085.1. Lineage (GTDB taxonomy): Bacteria > Bacillota > Clostridia > TANB77 > CAG-508 > UMGS1663. The sequence continues at coordinate 20,050 of CAMMAC010000014.1, read as the reverse complement.
CGATAATTTCATTGGCATATCCTAATTTTTGTATCATTGCTTTATCTGTTTCTATCATATTTTTCATTGTTTTTGTTACAAAAATTAGTTTTGATTTTTTAGAAGGATGTACATTCATATTCGTACGTATATTTCTAATTCCTACAATTACTTCTTTCATCTCTTCTACTTGTGACTCTTCTTCTGAAAAATCTAATTCTTTGCTATATTGTGGCCAATTGGAAATCATAATACTTCCTTTTTTGTGATATAATGTCTGATAAATCTCTTCTGTTACAAATGGCATAATAGGATGTAATAATTTTAATATTATGATTAATACTTTATTTAATGTCCACAATGCGCTTTGCATACTTTCATTTTGCTCATCAAATAAACGTGGTTTTACCATTTCTATATACCAATCGCAAAACTCATTCCATGCAAAATCATAAATTTTTTGTGCTGCAATTCCTAAATCGTAATTATCTAAATGATTACTTACTTCTTTCGTTAATCTATTTGCCTTAGATAGTATCCATTTGTCTTCATAACATAGTTTTTCCGGAACCTTTTCTTCTATCATTTTTTCTTGTGTTTCTTCGCTTGCATTTTCTAAATGTTTTAATACAAATTTAGAAGCATTCCATAATTTATTGGCAAAGTTGGATGCAGATTCTAATTTTTCTGGCATATAACGAATATCATTTCCCGGAGTAGTTCCTACAGTTAAAGAAAATCTTAGTGCATCTGTTCCATACTTTTCTATTACCTCTAATGGGTCTATTCCATTGCCTAAGCTCTTAGACATTTTTCTTCCCTTACTATCTCTCACAATTCCGTGAATCAATACATCTTTAAATGGTACTTTTCCTGTATGCTCTATTCCTGAGAATATCATTCTTGCTACCCAGAAGAAAATGATATCATATCCTGTTACTAATGTATTCGTTGGATAAAAATATTCAAAATCTTTTGTTTTCTCTGGCCAACCTAATGTAGAAAATGGCCATAATGCAGAACTAAACCATGTATCTAAGGTATCTTCGTCTTGATGGATATGACTACTACCACATTTAGTACATTGTTTTGGTTCTTCTTCTGCTACCATAACATTATCACAATCTTCACAATAATATGCTGGAATTCTATGTCCCCACCATAATTGTCTTGATATACACCAATCTTGTATATTTTCCATCCAATTATAATAAATTTTGTCAAATCTCTCTGGGATAAAACGTACTTCTCCTTTTTTTACTGCTTCGATAGCAGGTTCTGCTAATGGTTTCATCTTTACAAACCATTGCTCTGATATTTTTGGCTCTATCGTATGGTGGCAACGATAACATTTTCCTACATTATGTGTATAATCTTCTATTTTTATTAAATCGCCTTGTTTTTGCAATCTCTCTACTATTTTTTCTCTTGCCTCTAGTAAATCCATACCTTTGTATTCTGGTACTAAATTTCCCATTTTAAAGTTTTCGTCAAACACTTCTACAATTTCTAGGTTATGTTTTAACGCTGCTGCATAATCGTTTGGATCACAGGCTGGTGTTAATTTTACAGCACCTGTTCCAAACTGTGTTTCTACAAATTCATCTGCTATTACTGGAATTTCCTTATTCATAATAGGAAGAATAACTGTTTTTCCTACTAAATCTTTGTACCTTTCGTCATCTGGATGTACGGCAACACCTGTATCTCCCAGCATTGTTTCTGGTCTAGTAGTTGCTACAATTACATACCTATCTTCTCCCTTTACTTGATAACGAATATGCCATAAATGAGTTGGCTCCTCTTCATATTCTACCTCTGCATCGGAAATAGATGTATTGCAATAAGGACACCAGTTAATCATCTTTTTGCCTTTATAAATAAGACCTTTTTCATATAATTTGATAAATACATATTTTACCGCTTCTGATAATCCCTCATCCATGGTAAATCTTTCTCTGGACCAATCACAAGAACAGCCTAATTTTCGTAATTGTTTTGTAATAGTTCCTCCATATTCTTTTTTCCAATCCCATGCTTTTTCCAAAAAACCTTCTCTTCCTAAATCTTCTTTAGTAATACCTGCCTCTTTTAATTTTTCTACAATTTTAGCCTCTGTTGCAATGGCTGCATGGTCGGTTCCTGGTAACCAAAGTGCATTATATCCCGCCATTCTTTTGTACCTGATTAAAATATCTTGAATGGTTTCATCTAAAGCATGCCCCATATGCAATTTTCCTGTAATGTTTGGTGGCGGAATTACAATGGTATATGGCTCTTTGGTAGTATCTTCACTTGGTTTAAAATACCCTGCTTCTTCCCACTCTTTATATAACTTTTCTTCAAAATTTTTGGGTTGATATGCCCCTTCTAATTCATGTTTTTCGCACATTTTCTTTTCCTCCTCATTTTCTTTTTGCGATAGAGATTTTACGTTTTACAAATTCAAAAAAGAACTCTGCCCCTTATAAGGGCGAGTTCTTCTCTCACGTTACCACCTTACTTAACAAAAAGTTTCTTTTTGTTATCTTAAATACTTTTAACGCAAGTAACACGGATATACCTACTTTTTTCTTTCAATACATCAGCTCCAAAGCTACCTTCCGTTTTCTTTCCTATAAGAAGCTCTCAGCAGGTTACTTCTTTTCTCTGTGATAGTTATTACAAAACGTACTCCTCTTTTTCTTTGCTTTTTACTTATGTTATCTATATTAGCATAATTTATACATTTTCGCAAGTATTTTTTGAAAAAAAAAGAGGCAAACGTTACTAGATAATGGTTTTTAAATTTAAAATAGGACTTTCCAGTATCCATTATTCCTATTTCCTATTCTATCAATTTTATTATCATCCTTCAATTTTTTAATATTTCTTTTAATTTGATCTCTACTTACACCTAATATCTTCGCCATTTCCACTTGGGTTATTTTGCTATTTTCTTTAATTAATTCAATTATTCCATTTTCAACACTTTCATTAATCGTTTGGGCGAAGTTTGGGCGAAGTTTGGGCGAAGTTTGGGCGGTAAAATTATTTTCTCCTCTCATTGCCTTTAAATAACTATCAGATGCCCTACATTTAACAGCCACTCCTCCAGCCTCATTAATAATTTCAGGAATTGGAGAACCATACTCTTTACAAGCATCTGTTATCCTTTTTATTCCGCTTCCCCAATATTCTACAAAACCTGCTCTAAAAAAAGTTTGTGAAATTTTTAGATTTCTAGGCATAGATGGATGAGATTTAAATAGTATATCTTTTACTTCATTAGGTATTTCACCAGGATTCCAAAAGTAAAGATGATCTTCATAAACTTTTATTTGTGTTGGAATAGCAATGTTATATGCTTTATGTTGTAAAAAATTATAAATTATTTCTCTTGCAGCTGTCTCTGGAATTATGTATTCATCTACTCTTTGCATACCATTAAATGAAACATAGGCTTTTAAATATTTTGCATATAATATCCTTACTATTTCTTCTGCTTGGAACATAAGTGAACCGTGTACTTCATCTTGGTATCTTAAATCTGCATCATCTTTTCCAAAAAAAGCAATCCTCGTATATGCACCAGGTATCCACTTTTCAGGATCATTATGAAATAATAATATTGTTGAAGTTGTTAAATGTCCATCATCATATAATTTTAAATTTTCTAATAAGCTCTTATTATCTATTTTCACTTCATCAGGACTTAACCTTTTATTTTCTACTGCTAATTTTTTAAATCTTTCAATAGCATTTGAATCTAAATCTTCAACGTTTACATTAGGAACTTGCATGGCATCCCAAGTCTTTCCAAATCTTTCTAAAAGAATTCTATCGTATTCTGAAGAAGTTGCTTCATGATTACTTCTTCCACTTCTTAAATAAAATTTTCCGTGATAACTAATTGGTATTGGATATTTATCAATTTTTATTGAAATATATTCTAAATCATTTTCTTTCTCTAATTTTACTTCAGTAAGTATTCCTAAAGAGTCTTTTATTTTTCCAGGTAATTTATCTAAAAGACTTTGCGCCGTATTTCCTAAACCAACGACTTTTCCATTATCATCAACTCCTATATATAACAAACCTCCTGTAGTATTAGCAAATCCGCAAATCCACTCAAGCCATTCATCTTTCCAGATTTTCTTGAACTCTACGTCTTGATTTTCAATCATATTTTTTCTCCTCACAAGTTATTTCTTTTCACAAAGTATATCACATTTAATATTATTTTTCTATTATTATGCTCACTTTTAGAAAAAAATATTTTATCGCAAGTGTTTTTTGAAAAAAAAAGAGGCAAACGCCTCTTTTCAGTAGGAAACTGTTTGCCATGTTCCCAACACATGACCAAAGTCTTGTGTTAGAGGCATCGTTTTTTGCTCCTCCAAGTCTTTTTGCAAATCTTCGCATTTAACATGCACCCTTTGCAAAAAAGTGGGAGTTACTCGGTTTCCCGTCTTTTGCAGCTGAATTGCCGTCTCTTTCAGCATATCAAAGAGCATCAGATACGGTTCTGCCACTAAGTGGTCTTCCCAGTAAGCAAAATACTCGTTGACGGGGCCGCCTCCTATCTGTATGGTAATTCCATACAGTTGTATCTCTCTCCTTCCTATAAAGGTGGAGCGATATTTGCTGGTGGAGACTTGCGCCTCTTCTCCGAAGAATGTTTTTAACACCTTCTCTATTTGCTTTTTCTTGTAGAAGGTTGTAGCCTTAATACATTCGGCTACTTCACCTTTCCGGGACTGTCTTACTTTTTCCAGGGTACTTTTTTTCATCTTGTTTCCTCCTATGTGGTTTTGTTCCCTACTTTTTAGTTACCCCTGCATATTGCATTATGTTAATAATATAATAATTTATAGATTTTGTCAAATGCCCTAATAAAATGTTTTAAGCTTTCTTTATTAAATAAAAACCCGCTCCATTATCTTTTCCATGTGTTATTATCGCATTGACTAATTTTTTGAGAGAAATTATTTCATAATTTCTTTTAGCTGACGGATCTAAAAGTGTAACGTAATTGTTTTCCATATTTTCAAATAATAACATATGTCCCCAATCTGCATGTGGAGAATCATATAATGTAGCACAATGACAACAAATTAATATATCATTTTCCCTATTCTTCATTAGAAAGTCCTTAATTTCATTTTCATTTGTTATATAATAGTATTCTTCAATTAAGTCAATACCATTTATCTTAAAAAAATTATTTATAGAGTATTCTTCTTTTTGTATTTGAGTTCCATATCCTGAAGTAGGCTTAGAACCAAAAATTGCATTTGGATATATTGTTTTATATTCTTTTGGAACTGTCAATCCTAATTTACAAGCAATATCTACTTGACCATTGTGAACTATATTATTTCTATTTAATATCATTTCTATGCATGCACCAACACAACAATATGGTTTCTGAATAACTTTAATATATTTCATAAATAATTCCTTTCGTTGTCACTCACCATAGACAAAATTTCTACTACTATAAATCTTCTAATATTTTCGCCAATTTATTTTTCATACACCACTACTCCCGTTTCTCTAATTTCCTTATCTATTAATGAGTTTTCTTGTATCTCATATTTTTCAAAGCCATCAATTTTCTTTTGCAATTTTTCTTCTATTTCATAGATTAGTTTTAATAATGCAAATCCTTTTAGCTGTGAATTCGTATCTATTATTAAATCTACATCACTTTTTTTCGTAGCTTTTTGTTTTGCATAAGAACCGAACAATATTACTTTGTATACAGGTTTATCTTTTAGAAGTTCCTCTAATACTTTCTTTATTTCCTCAATGGTATAAATTTTCTCACTCATTGTTTTCCCTCCCACTCTCTTCTTTATATGTATTCGTATACTCTGTTATTTCTCTTTTTTTCAGTTTTGTCAACTTACCATAAACAAAATACTTCCAGCCACAGCTACTACAAAACCTACTACTTTTATCCATTTGGCTCCTTCGTTTCTATCTCCAAAACTAAACCATTTTTTTGTAATAGGACGTGCTTCAAAAATAAGTGTAACTCCTACTGCTACAATTACTAGTGCTACTAATTTTAAAACAATATTTCCTACTCCCATTCCTATTACCTTCCTTTCTCTTTTTCTCTTGCAGAAGAAAATTTTTCTATCCTACTTTTTTCCTATCCTCTAAAATATCTTTTTGGCTCTTATCTTAGAAAAATTCTACTGTAAATTTACATTCATACGCTTCTTTTGGAGGAAGAAGAATAATATCTCCTTTTTGCCTAAATACTCCAGAAGCATTTACCGTATCTGCTGTTGTTTTCCATGGCTCTATACATAAAAATGGAGCATTTGGCTTTGACCAAATTGCTAAATAAGGAAAACCTGTATAATCCATTGTTAAAATAGTTTTATCTGGATTTTTTGTTTTTAAGCTTACTTTGCTAGAGGTTAGCCCTTTCATAATCACTGCATCATTATCAAAAGTATGTGGTGTAATGGTAATTCTTCTTTTATCATCCATAATATTTTTAGCATATTCTGTGCCTATTAATCCATCTACTAAATACAAAAAGTGAATTTTTTCTTCTTCTTGTTCAAATTCCAAGTAATAATTCTCTTTTTGCAAATCTTCTAAATTAATTTGAAAAGCAGGATGCCCACCTATTCCAAATGGCATATCTACATTTCCTTCATTCATGACTTTATAAATTGTAGTTAATTTATTTTCATCTAAACGATAGGTTACAATTAAGGAAAATTCATATGGGAATTTTTCTAGTAATCGTTTATTACTTCTTAGCACATAGGAATGAAAACTATCTAGTTTGGTAACTGGTTCAAATTCCATATCTCTTGCAAAACCATGTTGTGGCATTTCATAGGTCTTGCCACGCATAATGGTCTGATTTTTCTTTGACTTTCCTACTGTTGGAAATAGGACTGGCCAATGCCTCTTCAAATATGGTTTTCCTTTACTATCTATGCAATCTTGTCCTTGGTGTATTTTTTCTACTCCATCTAATTTGAAACTAATTAATTCTGCTCCCATTTTAGATGTTAGCATCTGTGTGTGCATAAACCCTTCTCCTTCTTTTTATAATTCCTTTTTATCATATTGTTTTTTTATGTAAATGTCAATACTTTTGCTTAAATTTCAATTCTATTGGTAAATTTCTTTTCAATTAATTTTTGCAATGGCTTATTTTTTTCTAATTGTAGTTTTGGATCTTCTTGTTCTATGTGAATAGCTAACTCCTGTACCAATTTTAAAGTTGGCATATCTTCAAACAAATTGGCTATTTTAAATTCTGGAAGTCCATGCTGTCTTGTTCCAAAAAATTCTCCGTGAGCCTCTTAGTTCTAAATCTTTTTCTGCAATAACAAAGCCATCATTCGTACTTTGCATAATTTTCATTCTTTGCCTAATTACTTCTGAATTTCCTTGATATTTTAATATACAATAGGACTGATATTCTCCTCTTCCTACACGTCCTCTTAATTGATGAAGTTGTGCAAGTCCAAATCTTTCGGCATTTTCTACTACCATAATACTGGCGTTTGGTACATTCACCCCCACCTCGATAACCGTAGTAGATACTAAAATGTCTATCTTTCCTTCTTTAAATTCTTGCATAATTTCGTCTTTTTCTTTTGGTCGCATTTTGCCATGTAGTAATGCTACTCTATATTCTGGAAATAGTTCTTTTTGGTATTTCTCTGTTAATTCTACTGCTGCTTTTGCCTTAATTTCCTCATTTTCTTCTACAAGTGGACATACTACATAAACTTGTCTACCTTCCGCTATTTGTTTTTTTATAAATACATGTATTCTTGCTTCCATTTCCTTAGTCACTGCATAGGTATCTATTTTTTTCCTGTTAGGTGGTAATTCGTCAATAATAGAAATATCCAAATCTCCATATAGAATAAGGGCAAGTGTTCTAGGGATGGGAGTTGCTGTCATAACTAATACATCTGGATGATTACCTTTGGCAATGATTTTTCCTCTTTGTTTTACACCAAATCTGTGTTGCTCGTCTGTTACTACTAGTCCCAAATTTTGAAATACTACATTTTCTTCTAATAAAGCATGAGTTCCTATTAAAATGTCAATTTCTCCTGCTTGCAATTTTTCTAATATCTCTTCTTTTCTTTTTTTAGTTACACTTCCTATTAATAGCTCACAACGAATGCCATATGGATTTAATAGATTTTGAAAAGATTCTAAATGCTGAGAAGCTAAAATAGCAGTAGGTGCCATAATAGCTACCTGATAGCCACATTTCACTGCCTTATAGGCTGCCACTACAGATACTACTGTTTTTCCAGAACCTACATCACCTTGCAAAAGCCTATTCATTGGTTTATCTAACTCCATATCTCGGTCAATTTCTTCTAGTACTCTTAATTGTGCTTTCGTAAGTTTAAAAGGTAAATCATTTATAATTGTAGACATTTTCACTTCTTTACTATATTCAATTCCTTTTTCTTGCACAGTTTGATTTTTTAGTCCCATTAATGCTAATTGCATGGATAATAGTTCTTCAAATACTAAGCGTTTTCTTGCTTTTTCGAAAGCTTCAAAATCTACTGGAAAATGAATTTGATGTGTAGCTGTATTAATATCTTCCAAATGGTATTCCTTTCTAATATATTCTGGCATAGTTTCTTCTAGCTTTCCATCTACTAGCTTTAAGCCATTTTCCATAATGCTACGAATGGTGTTTTGTGATAGCTGATAAGTAAGTGGATAAATAGGAATAATTTTTCCCGTATTTTTGCTGCTATTTTCGTCGTCAAATACAGGAGAATTCATTTCTATTTTTCCATATTTTACACTCACTTTTCCATAAAATTTGTACTTCTTCCCCATATAAAATCTATTTTTTAGATAGCTCTGATTAAACCATGTTATCACGCAAGTTCCTGTTTCGTCTCTTACCATCAATTTGTAAATGGTCATATTTTTGCGTATTCTTACCTCATTTACTCTGCTGATGGCAACTGCCTCTATTAAAGCTTCTTCCCCATCTTGTAGATAAGTAATGGAAACTGGCTTTCCTCTATCTTCATAATCTCGTGGATAATAAGTAATTAAATCTTCCAGTGTTTCTATCCCTAATTTATTAAGTAACTTTGCCCTAGAAGGTCCCACTCCTTTTATATATTGAATTTCTTTGCTTAATTCTTGCAATGTTTTTTCTCCTTTTTTCATTTTTCTTATTGTATCACGTTTTTTTTCATTTTGCAATTTAAGGAACGTCCCTAAATTACACCTAAATGATAGATTTTTTTCAAAAAACTATTCCTATTTTCTTCTTTTTACCATATAATGTAGGAAGTAAAAGATAAAATATAATTATAGTTTATCTTTTTTATTAATAAAGCGAGGTGCTTTAAAAATGAAAACATATAAAATAGCTGTAGTAGGAGCTACAGGAGTAGTAGGAAGAACAGTTCTGAAGGTATTAGAAGAAAAAAATCTACCTGTTTCAGAATATGTTCTTTTTGCTTCTTCTAAATCTGCTGGAAAAAAAGTGTCATTTATGGGAAAGGAGTATGTGGTACAAGAATTAACAGAGCATTCTTTTGACAAAGGATTTGATTTTGCTATCTTTTCTGCTGGTGGAGAAACCTCCAAAAAGTATTCTCCTATTGCCAGTCAAAAAGGTTGTATTGTAGTAGATAACAGTAATGCTTTTCGTATGGATTCTACAGTACCTTTAGTAGTACCAGAAGTCAATCCAGAAGAGCTAAAATCTCATCATGGTATTATAGCAAACCCTAATTGTTCCACCATTCAAGCGGTTGTTGCCCTAAAACCATTAGAAGATGCTTATCATATTAAAAGAATTGTTTATTCTACTTATCAAGCCGTTTCTGGCGCAGGTGCAAAAGGAATTGCAGATTATCAAAACGGGCTAAAGCATTATTTAGAAAAAGATGCCGATACCTCTTATTTGCAAAAATTTGCTCACCCTATTTTCAATAACTGCTTGCCACATATTGATGTATTTCTAGAAAATGGTTATACCAAAGAGGAAGAAAAAATGATAAACGAAACCAGAAAAATATTAAAAAGACCAGATTTAAAAATAACAGCAACCACTGTTCGTGTTCCTGTTATGAATGCACATAGTGAATCCATCAACGTAGAATTTGAAAAAGATTTTGACTTAGATGAATTAAAAAACAAATTAGAGCATAGCCCTAGCATTATTGTAGAAGATAATCCACAAACAGAGGATTATCCACTTGCCATAAATGCTTTTGGACATGACGAAGTATTTGTAGGAAGAATTAGAAGAGATGAAAGCGTTAGCTCTGGCATTAATTTGTGGGTAGTAGCAGATAATATTCGAAAAGGCGCCGCTTCTAACGCTATTCAAATAGTAGAAAAACTTATGGAACTAAACTAAGAAAGGAAGTAAAAGAAAATGAAGAAAATTTTATTTAAAGGTTGTGGTACCGCCATCGCCACTCCATTTACAAAAGATGGTGTAAATTTTGAGGAATTAAAAAAATTGTTGGAATTTCAAATTCAAGAAGGTGCAGATGCCATTATTGTTTGTGGCACTACTGGTGAAAGTTCTACTATGACAAAACAAGAAAAGAAGGATACAATTCGTTTTGCCATTGATACCGTAGCAAAACGTATTCCTGTTATTGCTGGAACCGGTGGCAATAATACAAAGGAAGCCATAGAGATGTCTCAATATGCGGAATCTGTTGGTGCTGATGGTCTTTTGCTAGTAACTCCTTATTATAATAAAACAACACAAGAAGGCTTAATTGCGCACTATTCTGTTATTGCCCAGAGTGTTTCTATTCCTATTATTCTATATAATGTTCCTAGTAGAACTGGCGTCAATATTCTTCCAGAAACTTGCCTTGCTTTATCTAAAATTCCTAATATTGTTGCCATAAAAGAAGCTTCTGGAAACATTTCTCAAGTTGCTAAAATTGCTGCTCTTTGCAAAGAAGATTTAGCCATCTATTCCGGAAATGATGACCAAATTATCCCTATTTTATCACTTGGTGGTTTGGGTGTTATCTCTGTTCTTTCTAACATTGAACCTAAATTTACTCATCAAATGGTAATAGACTTTCTAAATGGAAATACAAAAGCTGCTAAAGAGGCACAATTAAAATGTTTACCTTTAGTAGATGCTCTATTTTGTGAAGTAAATCCTATTCCTGTAAAGGCTGCTCTTTGCATGAAAGGTTATGATTTTGGAATTCCTCGTCTTCCTCTTATCGAAATGAGTAATAAAGGAAAAGAAAAATTACAAAAAGCAATAGAGGAATTTTAAAGAAAATTAAAATTTTATGAACGCACTTTCTTTTTTTCATGCATTATGGTACAATAAAAGGGAATACTAAAATTAAGGAGATATTTTTCTTATGGTAAATGATGCTATGTTAAAAAAGAATAAAGAGCAAGAATTACAAGCAGAATTCTATAGTATTATTGCAGATATTGCTGAGCATGAAACTGTTTTAAAAATGAAACAATATAGACAGCATTATGATACTAGCACTTATGAACATTGTATGCATGTAGCTTATTTGAATTATAAAATTGGTAAAAAACTACATTTAGATTATAAAGCACTTGCTAGAGCTGGCATGCTTCATGATTTATTCTTATATGATTGGCGTAAAAAGCAAAGAGACGTAGAAATAGATGGTCTACATGCTTTTGTACATCCTAAAATTGCTTTTCAAAATGCCTCTCGTTTATTTGATTTAAACGAGAAAGAAAAAGATATTATTGTAAAACATATGTGGCCTGTTACTTTGCCACTTCCTAAATACAAGGAATCTTTCTTGATTACTTTTGTGGATAAGTACTGTGCCCTTGCAGAATCTTTTTCTCATTACCGTGAAGCACTTATGCAAAAAGATTTGCGCCACTTAGCAAATACATTTGCTATTTTTCTTAGTGCATTTTTATTATTTTAAAACAAAATAAATTCTAACATAGAATACCTTGCATTTTGTTTTTGCTAAAGGTATTCTACATTTTTATTTTAGAAAGGAGCTTTTTATGTTATCAATTTCTATTAATGGTTGCAATGGTAAAATGGGACAAGAAGTTATTTCCCAAATGCAAGAATATGAGGATATGACACTTCTTCGGTGGTTTTGATAAAGAAGATACCGGTAAATTTACTTTTCCTGTTTATACAGATTTTTCTAAAGTGACGGAATATCCAGATGTGATTATTGATTTTTCTGTTCCTGTAGCAACACTTTCTGTTCTTTCCTTTGCTAAAGCTCATCACATTCCTGTAGTGATTGCTACAACTGGCTTTTCTGAAGAGCAGCAAAAACAAATTCATGCTTATGCAAAAGACATTCCTATTTTTCAATCTTCTAATATGTCTTTTGAAATTCATTTAATGACAAAAGTCTTAAAAATGGTAAGTCTTGCGCTTGCAGATGAATCAGACATCGAAATTATAGAAACCCATCATAATCGTAAAATAGACGCACCTAGTGGCACTGCTCTTATGCTAGCTGGTAGCATTAACGAAGCTATGCAAAACCGTTATACATATGATTTTGACCGTATGCAAAAAAGAGAAAAACGCTCTCCAAAGGAAATCGGTTTTTCTTCTATCCGTGGTGGCAATATTGTAGGAGAACACACTGTACAATTTTTAAGCCAAAATGAAACTTTTGAAATCACACATAAAGCTTATTCTCGAAAAGTTTTTGCAGATGGTAGCTTAAAAGCTGCTCGCTTTTTAATTGGCAAACCAAATGGGCTTTATTCTATGGATGACCTTATGTAATAATAAAATGGATGTGCAATAAAAAAGATCTTATTGCACATCTATTTTTTAAAAAATATTTTTAATCTGCAAGGAAGATTTATCTTTAATATGATCCAAAATAAAAATACATTTTTGCAAATCTGGAATTCCTTGTTTATACTCCTTTGTTTCTATATTGGCTTGCAGTGAGCTTAGTTCTGTTTCTACTTTTTCTAGCTCATCATGTTCTATAAAATAAGCAAGTTTTTGATATCTTTTTTCCCATTCTTCTCGAATATTTGTTATTTTTCCTGCCACTTTTTCCGTATCTACCTCTTCTTGTAATAAGTCTTCTTTCAAATTTTCTAACTCCTCATCCATATAAAGGACCACTTCTTTTGTATAACCTTGTGTTAGAATATTTCCTAGGATAATGGCAATGACTATTGCAGAACAAATAATTAACTCTTTTTTCATTTTAAGTACCATTCCTCCCTTTCTTTGTTTAACAGTAGCCATAGAAATTTTCTAGTGCTTCTCTTTCTTATTCTTACTCTTTGCTTGGCAAAAGAAGTTTCCCTTACCATCTATCGTAGCAATTAATGCTTCTTCTGGTTTTATCCCAAATGGAGCCACTTGTTTCGTAAGCCAAAGATAATCCTTTTCCAATTTTTCCAAATTCTCCTTCATTACTTTTCCATCCACTACTAAATCATAGGAAATTCCTTCATATTCTGGCATAATTTGAAAATCTTCTGGAATGGTATTTCTTTTATTTGGTTTTAAAATAACTGATACTTGCCCACTTGTCTCCAATATAGCGTATTCTACATCCCCTATATTAAATACATTATTTCCTCTTAGTCTTTCTTCTAATTCATTAATGGTAAATCTTTCTTTTTTCATCGTTTCTTCCACTATTTTTCCTCTATAAATTAAAATGGACGGCTTTCCACAAATGAGTTCTCTTGTTTTCAAACTTTTTAAGTTAATCATAGAAATAAATAAATGCATTACTAAGAGCCCTAAAATGGGAATAATTCCATTGGTGATAGGTATCCCTGGTTCTGCCATGGGAATAGTAGCCAAATCTGCAATCATAATGGAGATAGCAAGTTCAAAAGGTTGCAATTGGCCAATTTCTCGCTTTCCCATAAAACGCATAACTACCAAAACAATTATGTATAAAAAGATGGTTCTCAAAAATGTTAGCAACATATTTTTCGCTCCTTTACTGTTATTTTGAACAAAAAAATAATAACTATTCATTTTTTGAATAATTATTATTTTTTAGAGAATACTAAACATATAAAACCATGAAAATGCGCAATGTATCTATACTTAAATTTGTTCATTGCAAATTTCAATTAAGGAGGTTTTTTATATGTCAGAAAATAATCAAGCACGTAGTCAATCTAAAGGAACTAGTACTGTTTGGCAAATTGTTGGTAGATTAGTAACTGCTGCTATCGTTCTTGGAATCACTGCCTTTTTTACACCAGGATTTCAAATTAGTAATTTCTGGGCACTTGCTGCAGCAGCTATCGTTCTTTCCGTAATAGATTATTTGATTGCAAAATTTACAGGTCTACATGCTAGTCCTTTTGGAAAAGGCTTTGTTGGTTTTGTACTTTCTGCTATCGTTTTATATGTTACTCAATATTTTGTAGCAGGATATACGATTTCATGGATGGCCGCCATCATTGGTGCTTTAATTTATGGTGTAGTAGATTATTTCTTACCTGGCGACCAAGCAATGTAAGCTTTTGACAAAAAACACATAACTTTTTAAGTAGAAATTTCTACCAAAGTTATGTGTTTTTTATTAAAATATTTCTTTTCTTGTTTTCCAATAATTTTCATACAACTGCGCAGCTGTTTTAGGACTATCTATTCCCTCTGCGTTTTTTACTGGTGCAAAATCTTCTTCTCTTTTTCCTCTTAAAATTGTCATATTATCTACATATTGAAATGCATCGAAAATAAAAGCTTCAAATTTATAGGCATTTTCTCGCTCTGGTAGTACCTCTTTTCCCTTTTCGTAGTAGGATATCTTTTTTAATGCTTTATGGTAAGGCAGTTTTTCTTTTGCTATTCTTTCCAATGCAGAAATAGCATATAAATTGCACATAATGTGTGATTCTCCAAATACTAGTTCTCCTGTTTCATCTACTTGATACGCCATTTCTTCTGGCAATTCAGAATACTCAATAACGGCTGGTTTTTCATTCTTTTTACAAAAAGCTCCCACTCTCTCTTTTGGTGAATTTTTTACAATAGATTTAGAAGCAATTTCGTTTCCTTGTGCTATGGTTAAACCTAATAATACTGGTTCTACTAATTGTAGTAAAACATTATCTACAGAAGAAATATATGCCCACTCAATGTTTTTGTTTTTCATATCTTCTAAAATGCCTTTTTCCTGCATAGCTCTGTAAATACTACCATTTCCATCTGATGCTTCTTTAATATTTCCCTTTTCATCTAACAATAGTTTTCCCTCTGTACTAATGAGTGGTAATTCTCCCTGTGTAAAAAATTTCACACTTTGTTTTGGATAGCCAAAATAGTTTTTCTCTTCTAAAAATTGTACTGTTTCATTGTGATTTTCTCTACTTGTCATAATATACCATGGAATGGTAATGCCATATTTTTTATTATTTCTTTTTAACGTATCTGTTATAATCTCAAAAAGATATTTTGGCTCTGGTTTTATTGGCATTAAAAACGTTCCTTTTGGTCCAGGATGCCCTAATCTTGTTCCGTTGCCCTCCTGCCATGGTTACTACTGCATAATGACCATTTTTTATTTCTTGCGTTCCTATTTTTTCATAGTTTTCTCTGTCTTCTTTACTTAATTTTTGTCCATCTACATAAGGAATATTCTCTATTTTATCATTTTCTAATTCTGGTATTTGTTTTGCTTTTTGGTATAAATCTGCCAATTGTTCAAAAGAAATAGATAGAATTTGTTCTATTAGTTTTTCTTTTTCCTCACCATTTTTTTGATTTAATACTTCTATAATATGCTCTTGTCCATAATTTTCTAATAATGCTATTGCTTTATTTTCTTTTTGTTCTTGCATCCTTTTTCGTTCCCTTCTTCTGATTTTACTTTGCTATTATATCATATGTTACATAGAGCTGCAAGTTTCAAATAAATTTGATTCTTTATTTCACTATTTGCTAAGCAGAAAACTTTCACAATTTTGTCATAACTTCCTTTTTTGCTAATATACTTAAGTAAAAGTTTATAGTACAAACATTTTTAAGGAGGTATATACAAAAATGGAGGAAAATCTAACAGTTTATGAAGATATAGCAAAACGTACAGACGGAGATATCTATGTTGGGGTGGTGGGACCTGTTAGAACAGGAAAATCTACATTTATTAAACGATTTATGGACTTATTAGTCATTCCTAACATCGATAATGAATACAAAAGAGAGCGTGCCTTAGATGAACTTCCACAAAGTGCTTCTGGCAGAACCATCATGACAACAGAGCCTAAATTTATTCCCAACGAAGCTGTGGAAATCACTCTTGGCGAAAATGTAAAGTTGAAAACAAGACTTGTAGATTGTGTTGGTTATTTGGTAGACAATGCCATTGGTTATTTAGAAGATGATATGCCCAGAATGGTAAAAACACCATGGTCTGAAGAAGAAATGCCATTTGAGCAGGCTGCTGAAATAGGAACAAAAAAAGTAATTGAAGAACATTCTACTATTGGCATCTTAATTACTACAGATGGTAGTATTACAGACATTCCTAGAGAAGACTACATAGAAGCTGAAAGCAGAGTAGTCAATGAACTAAAAGCTTTAAATAAACCTTTTGTCATTGTACTAAATTCTGCAGATGTTACCTCAGATTACACTCAAAATTTAGCCAAACGTTTAGAAGAAAAATATAATGTTCCCGTTCTTCCAACAGATTGTTCTACTTTAAGTTTAGAAGATATCAATCACATTTTTAGCAAAATTTTATATGAATTTCCAATTGAAAGAATGAATATTACTTTCCCTCGTTGGGTAGATGGATTATCTTCTGACCATTGGCTAAAAAAAGAATTATTCTCTGAAATGAAAGATGCCTTTGGTAATGTTCGTTTATTAAAACAAATTGACAGTGGTATTGCAAAAATTCAAAAAACAGAAATTATTCAAAAAACGACAGTAGACGAAATATTATTAGGCACAGGTAGTGTGAACATCTCTATTGACTTAAAAGAAGATTTATTTTATAAAATACTAACTGAAATTTCTGGTGTAGAAATTGCTAGTGAAGGAGATTTATTCTCTACCATTACTTCTCTTGCTGAAACAAAAAAGGAATATGACAAAGTAGCCTATGCACTAGAAGAAGTAAAAGCAAAAGGATATGGTATTGTGACTCCATCTATGGATGAACTCATTTTAGATGAACCAGAAATGGTAAAACAAGGTTCTCGCTTTGGTGTAAAACTAAAAGCAAAAGCACCATCCATTCATATGATTCGTGCAGATATTGAGACAGAGGTTTCTCCTATTGTAGGAAGTGAAAAACAATCGGAAGAATTAGTGAACTATTTATTATCCGAATTTGAATCTGATCCTCAAAAAATATGGGAATCTAATATCTTTGGAAAAAGTTTGCATGAACTAGTGAACGAAGGATTACAAAATAAACTATGCAAAATGCCAGAAGATGCTCAAATGAAGTTACAAGAAACATTGGAACGCATTGTAAATGAAGGTAGTGGCGGTTTAATTTGTATTATTCTTTAAAGAAATTAAGTAAATAAGCCAAACAAAAAGCACCCATGACTAAGGGTGCTTTTTGTTATAATTCGTCATTCAATACTTGTATTTTCAATTTTTTTAAAGGAGTGGGAGTTTCTTCCGTTTCTACTTTCTCTAAAAAAGTAATAGAAATGTTCTTTCCCTCTTTCAAATCTGAAGCATGAATTTTTTCTCCTCTCCAAGTTATCTCTGTTTCCTCTTCTATTGCAAAGGTAAAATCTCCTCTATAATTACTATCATTTATCTCCAACCCCTTAGCATTTATACGAATTACATTATTTTTTTCGTCTATTTTTTCTATACTGGCATAAAAAGTTTGACCAATCACTTCCTCTACTTTTGAAAAAGCAATATCCGGTCTTGGTCCATACTTTATCCCTATCCCAAAACCAATACCCAAGCTTATCAAAATAGCAATTGTTATTAATATTTTTGTTTATTGCTCATAAAAAGTGCATCCCCTTAAATTGAAGTATAACTTGTTTGTGAAATTCCTTATTTTTACCGTTTTTTATTTAATCTACATAAAAACTAATTCTAAAACCAATAGAATTATTAGCTGTATTTTGTGCATAAGCATATCGTGACGCTGCTAATTGCCCTATATTCACTAAATAGGCTCCTCCTCTTACTACTCTCACGCTACTTCCTGCCGATTCCATTGTCCATTCATACAGGTTTCCTGCTATATCATAAATATTCTTTGCTTTCGTTTGCTCACTACTTCCTGCCTGCAATAATCTTGCCTCTCCTTGTACCTTTTGATAAGTATTACCTAAACTATCTGAATAAGATAATGTAGCATTTGGATAATTTCCCCAAGAAGTACTATCATTTACTGGATTTTCCTCACTTACTAAAAAGCGAAGTATCGCATCCCATTGTACTCCATATAGAACAGAAGTAGTTACTGTTTGATATTGATTTTGATTTCCAAATTTTAGTGCTAATTCTCTTGCTCCTGTCACTTCTCTTCTATCTATTGTAGTGCTCATAAATGGTACATAATTATACACTTGTGCATATTTTTGTATTACCATATTGTCAGAATTTCTAGTGGTTGTTCGTGCCTCTGTTATATCTCCATCTCCTGTTTCAAACCTACCTACATAAAACCCACCATACTTTTGTACTTTTTGCTTCATTGTCTCATAAGCTTGTCTTTCCTCTTCCATTGGTTCTAGATAAGTGGCATTAATTTGCTCTGTTGGCTCATTTCTTTGCCAATCTGTTGTATGAAATAATTGCATATTCTCCACTGGTATCCATACAAATTGATTTCCTTTTTCATCTTCTATAACTAAACCGCTTAAATAAGCATTTCTCTCTCCCCATTTTGCAGTTTCGTCTATAGTAATATCTTGCTCCTGGCTAATTGCTTTAAATCCTGCTGGAATAACAGGGTTGTAATAACAAGGTACATTCCCATCTATCGTAGAATTTACTTCTGCAATAGTATCTATCTCAATCTGTGGAAGAGGCTCATCTGCAATTTCTTCTGTTATTGTATTTTCTACTGTATTATCCACTATTTCATTTTGGTTTTGTTCATTCTCTAATGTAGGTTCTTTTTCTTGACTTGGACTTGCCACTATCGCCCAAATAATCCCCACTATTAATACAATCATAACAACAATTCCTATGATAAGAACAATTCTAGGAACTTGTATTTTTTTCTTATCTTCCATTTTGTTCCTCCTCTTTTCCTTTGTTATTGTCTCTTTTCTCCTCTTTTTTATTCTTGCATATCGTTCTTTTTTGCTTTTACCTTTTTACTTTTGCTTCTATAAAACCATACTACACCTATGATGAAAATAATAATTAACACTACTAAAGTGATGTGAGAATAATCCGAGAAAATCTGCAAGATATCTTCCCATTTTTCTCCTACTAAATTACCTGCTACAACCAAAACAGTATTCCATATAACAGAACCTGATGTTGTATAAAGCAAAAACTTTCCCATTGGCATTTGACTCATTCCTGCTGGAATTGAAATCAAGCTTCTTACAATTGGTATAAATCTACAAAAAAATACAGTTTTATTTCCTTTTGTATCAAACCAATGATCTGCTTTATCAATATCTTCATTTTTAATTCTTAATACTTTTCCTATCTTACCAGATACAATTTTTTTCAATCTTTCTTTATTCAATATTCTACCTATATAATATAAAACTATGGCCCCCAGTAAAGAACCTAGCGTAGATGCTATTACCATTCCTACTATATTTAATTCGGTATAAGTAGTCATAAATCCACCAAATAATAAAACTACCTCTGATGGTATTGGTGGAAAAATATTTTCTATTGCTATTAAAAGAAATACTCCTATATACCCAAATTGTCCCATTAACTGAATCATTAATTCTTGCATTTTTAATAGTTCCTCCCTTATTTCTTTATTTAAATCTTTTTTAGTATACCATTAAACCATTTAATACGCAACACTTTTTCTGAACTTTGGGTACATTCCTTAAAGTTCAAAAATTCATCTAAAGTTTGGTGAATTGTAAAAGTAAAATATAGTTTGTAAAACTAACGTCTATTGTAAGA
>CAMMAC010000013.1 GCA_946493085.1 uncultured Clostridiaceae bacterium | reverse complement strand
TAAATTTGCAAGACCAATTAATTTTGGCTTTGAGTTCATCACTCATATTGATTTTCTTTTTTACAATTTTAATCATATCACATCACACCTTTCTTGACTAGACCTTTTTGGTCGACAAAAAAATCAATCATATTTCAGATTGATTTAATCATTAACGTCACTTGGTGCGACGATTTTACCTTTTGGAGCTATTGGGCAGAATCGAACTGCCGACCTACAGGTTACGAATCTGTTGCTCTACCAACTGAGCTACAATAGCATAAAACATAACAATTATTATTCTAACATAAGCAATAAAAAAATTCCACTATTTTTTAAAAATTTTTTGAAAATAGTGGAATTTATGTTATACTATATAGCAATATAAGGAGGAATTTATATGTTAGAAGGAATACAAGTATTTACACAAAATAGTATAAAAATAGAGAAAGAAAAAATAATATATATGGATACATATGAAATGCAAGAAGAAAAGCATGATGCAG
Organism: uncultured Clostridiaceae bacterium; assembly: GCA_946493085.1. GTDB lineage: Bacteria > Bacillota > Clostridia > TANB77 > CAG-508 > UMGS1663. The sequence goes on along the minus strand of CAMMAC010000013.1, from coordinate 40,632 downwards.
ATATCATCTTTATTACACATACACATTATGACCATTTTTCATTAAAAGATATTGAAAAAGTGAAAAAGAAAGATACTGTTATAGTAGGACCAAAGGGAACAGAAGAAGTGCAAAAAATTGGTTTTTTAAAAGAAAATATAAAAATAGTAAAGCCAAATCAGAGTTATGAAATAGAAGGAATAAAGGTAGAAACTGTTCCAGCTTATAATCTTGATAAAAAATTTCATCCAAAAGAGAATGAGTGGGTAGGATATATTTTAAATCTACAAGGAGCAAAGTACTATATTGCAGGAGACACAGACGATATAGAAGAAATCAGAAATATAAAATGTGATGTAGCATTTATACCAATAGGAGGCACTTATACAATGGATGCAAAAGAAGCAGCAACCTTAGTAAATGTGATGCAACCTAAAGTAGTAGTTCCTACCCATTATGGAAGTATTGTAGGAAGAAAAGAAGATGCCCAAATATTTGCTCAAAAATTAAAGGCTAACATACAGTGCGAAGTGTATTTATAAGCCAAAAACTTGAAAAATTTGAAAAATAGTATATAATAGAAGAAGTAAAAAATAACGAGGAGGAACCAATGGGTTTTTTTGAAAAATTAAAATCAGGATTAAGTAAAACGAAAACATCCTTTAGTAATATTTTTAGTGGCTTCCGAAAGGTAGATGAGGACCTACTAGAAGAATTAGAGGAAGTTCTTATCATGTCAGATGTAGGAGTAGAGACAACTACCAAAATTATGGATAGTTTAAGACAAAGAATTAAGAAAGAAAACATACAAGAGGAGCAAGAAGTAAAACAGCTACTAAAAGAAGAAATTCAAGCAATATTAGATAAAGAAGATAGCAGTCTAAAATTAGAAACTGTGCCATCTGTTATATTAGTGGTAGGTGTAAATGGAGTAGGGAAAACTACATCCATTGGAAAAATTGCGAATCGATTAAGAAAAGATGGAAAGAAAGTAGTGGTAGCAGCAGCAGATACCTTTAGAGCAGCTGCGGTAGAACAGTTAGAAGTATGGGCTAATAGAGCAGGAGCCACTATTGTAAAAAGAGAAGAAGGCTCAGACCCTGCTTCTGTTGTGTATGAGGCAATTGAAGAAGTAAAAAAACAAAATGCAGATGTGTTAATTTGTGATACAGCAGGAAGATTGCACAATAAAAAATATCTAATGGATGAGCTTGCAAAAATAAAGAAAGTAATTGATAAAGAAATGCCAGAAGCAAGTAAAGAAATTTTAATGGTATTAGATGCAACTACTGGACAAAATGCAATTGCACAAGTAAAAGCATTTAAGGAAACCGTAGATATTACAGGTCTTATCTTAACAAAATTAGATGGAACTGCAAAAGGTGGCGTAGTCATCGGAATTGTAGAAGAGAATCATATGCCAATTAAATTTATTGGCGTAGGAGAGCAAATAGACGATATGGAGGTATTTTCTAGTAAAGAGTTTGTAGAAGCATTAATGGATTAGAAGGAAGGAGTGTATTTTCCCATGAACAAAAAAGAAGAGAAAAATACAAAAGAAACTAACCCAACAGTAGAAGGACCAAAGGAAACAGAAAACAAAGAAGAAGTAAAACAAAAGATAGAACAAAAACAAAATGAAATAAAAAAAGAGATAAAACAGCAAACTCAAAAAACAAATAAAGAAAAAAGTCAAAAAAAGAAAAGAATGTGGATTGTAGCATTTTTTGCTTTGCTAACAGCTATAGTAGCTTATGTATTGCTTAGAGGAACTTATTTAGAGACATTAGAAATTGGAGAAGTATATATCAACTCTTTTTGGCAAAATGTGAGATACATGGTAGTTACTCTTATTGTTAATTTTGGAATGATTTATCTATTAGTTTACACGACCAACTTAAAAATCAAAAAAGGGCTAAAAGTCTTTTTTGATCAAGAGCATAAAGAAATGCCAAAACTACTAAATAAATCCATTGCTTTTATTGCAGCAGTATTAATTAGTGCTCTTACTTCTGGAATGATAAAGGAAAAAGCTGTATTATGCATTAATGCAGCACAATTTGGTGTAAATGATCCTATTTTTGGAATAGACATTGGTTATTTTGTATTTCAAAAACCGTTTATTCAATTAGTTTTAATGTATGCCATGGTAGCAGTGGTAGCTTTGGCAATTTATACCGTTATTTATTATATTATTACCTTTAATATGTTTTTTGATGGTGTAGATAGAAAAACATTAAAAAATAGCAAATTAATTACACAGCTTACGAATAGTGTTATGGTTTTAGCTGTGTTACTAGCAGGTTATATTTTTTTTCAATCACAAGATATTGGAACAGAAAAGTTTTTAACATTGAATGACGGAGAAACTAGTTATTCTCTATATGGAGCGGGGCTAGCAGATGTTACCATTAAATTGTGGGGATACCGACTATTATGTTTGGTATTAATCTTCTGCGTGTATAAAGGAATTAAAGCATTTAAAGAAGGAAAAACAAGAAAACTAGTTATTTCCATTGCAGCAATTCCTTGCTATTTAGTAGGACTATTTTTAGTACTAGTAGTATTTAAGGCAATATGGATTAGTCCAAATGAATTAGACAAAGAAAAAGACTATATTGCACAGAATATAAGGTCTACCAAAGAGGCCTATGGCGTAGATATAGAGGAAGTTTCTTTAAGTGAGGCAGAGACAATTACTTCGGAAGTAATTAATGATACGGAGGAAGTAGTAGGAAATATTGCCATCGTGAGTGAAGACATTGTTTTAAAGGAATTAAATAATGGACAAACAGCAAAAGGTTATTATACTTATCGAAGCACCAGTATAGCCAAATACAAAATAAACGGAGAAGATACTTTAGTATATGTTTCTCCACGAGAAATAGTAAGTAGTAGTGGTACTTATAATAATAAAACCTATGAATACACACATGGATATGGAGCTATTATTACATCTGCTACAGATACAAAAGATACAGGTAATTTAAATCATATACAAAGAGGATTTAATGAGCAAAATGAGGCGATTACCATTACACAGCCACGAATTTATTTTGGATTAGAGACAAATGACACAGTAGTAACCAATTGCAAGGACAAAAATGAATTTGATTATCCTGTTTTAGATTCACAAGGGGCTGAAAACGCTGAAAATAATTATGACGGAGAAGCGGGACTAACTTTAAACTTTATAGATAGAATGATACTTGCTATTAAAGAAGGAGATTTAAAACTTGCTTTTTCAGGAGATGTTACCGATGAGAGTAAAATCTTGACAAATCGTAATATTATAGAAAGAGCAAAAGTAGTAATGCCTTATTTAAAATATGATGAAGACCCTTATCTAGTAGTAACAGAGGAAGGAAAGTTAGTATGGGTATTAGATGCTTATACAACATCGAATAGTTATCCTTATTCTCAAAAAACAACCTTACAAGAGACGGCAACTAATAAGATAGAGTTAAATTACATTAGAAATTCTGTAAAAGTGCTAATAGATGCTTATGATGGAACAACAACCTTTTATATTACAGACCGTTCTGACCCAATTGCAATGGCCTATAGAAATGCTTATCCAGACTTATTTGCAGATTTAGAAGAAAGTATTCCATCTGATATGGCACAGCATTTTGTTTATCCAGAATATTTATATAATATTCAAGCAGATATTATAGCAAGATATCATAATATTCAGCCAGATGTTCTATACCGTGGAGATGACATATGGGAAATAGCAACACATAATACAGGAAGAGTTTTAACAAAAACAGGAACGGATATGGAACCTTACTATACTATGGTAAAAACAGTAGATGAGGAAGATGCTCAACTAGGATTAGTACTTCCATATACCCCATATAATAGGCAAAACTTAATTTCCTATTTAGTAGGAACTTATGATAATAGTGGTAATGGAAAATTGACTATTTATAAATATCAGGCAGATACTAATATTTTAGGACCAATGCAATTAGATACGCAAATAGAACAGGATGAAACCATTGCGAAAGAAATAGAAAGCCTTAATGTAAGTGGTACAAAAATTACAAAAAATATGATTATTGTTCCAATTAATAATACACTTTTGTATGTAGAGCCAATTTATCAACAATATATTAATGAGGCAGACGCTCTGCCAGTGCTAAAAAAAGTAGTAGTAGCATCTGGTAATAAAGTAGCAATAGGAGATAACCTAACGCAAGCACTAGCTAGATTAGTTTCTCAATATGCAGTAGATATAGAAGTAGAAAATACAGACAGCATAGAAGATTTAATTGATACTTTAATAAAAGCAAATGAAAATTTAAATACTTCTTTAAATAGTAATGACTGGGAAATGATAGGAAAAGATATCCAAAAATTACAAGATTTAATTGATAAATTAGAAACATTAGTGGAAGAAGAAAAACAAAACAGAAATGAAATTGCTAGTCAAGTAAATGAAACCATAGATAATATTACAGTCAATACTGTGCAAAATGCAATTTATTAGAAAGAATTTGTGGATAATGGAAATTTTCGTGCATTAATGCAATCAAAGCATTATACCATAAAATAAGAAGAATAAATTGTATCCATAAAAAGGAATAAAAAAAACAAAATGAACCACCCTAAGAATGGGTGGTTTGTGTTATGAAAGGGAAGAATAAACAAGAAAAACAAAGAATAAATATACAAAAAGAGAAAAGCAAAATGAAAAAAACTTTGAAAAAAAGTAAAACAGGGGGAAAATATTCTTCTAAAGAGCCAGAAGAACAAAAAGAGATAAATAGAAATCTATTACAAAAGCAAATAAAAAATTTAAATAAAACATTAGCAGAGAGTAATATAAGAGAATTTGCAGAATTGTTAGGAAATTCTAAAAAGCTATTGTGGAAAAATTTAATAGCAGGCATTTCCAGAGGAATTGGAATTGGTATAGGAGTAACTGTTATTACAGCTATTCTCATTGTTTTATTACAAAAAATTGTAACACTCAATATTCCTGTTATCCGGAGAATATATAGCAGATATTGTGGAGATTGTGCAAAAAAGTAGGTAATTATCTTGCTTTTTTATAAGACTCAGTATATAATAACAAAAAAACTAGGAGGTAGAATAATTCATGAATTTACCAAATAAACTAACTATTTTTAGAATATTATTAGTGCCTATTATGATTATCATTCCATTTTTTCCAATAACAGGAGAATGGGGAGGAGTACCTATTACATTATGGATTATAGATGCTATTTTTGTTCTTGCCTCTATTACAGATAAATTAGATGGATATTTAGCACGTTCTAGAAATCAGGTAACAAACTTTGGTAAATTCTTAGATCCTATTGCAGATAAAGTTTTAGTAATTGCAGCGATGATAATGCTAGTAGAAATGGGAAAACTACCAGCTTGGATACCATGTATCGTAGTATTTAGAGAATTTGTAGTTTCAGGTTATCGCCTAATTGCAGTAGAAAGTGGTGGAAAAGTAATTGCAGCAAGTATATGGGGAAAACTAAAAACAGTAACACAAATGCTTGCTATTATAGTAGCATTTGTAGATATACATAGTTTTGGTGCAATCTTTACAGAAAACTTAACAGGAATGGCATTTGTACTCAATTTATTAACAACAGGGCTAATGCTAATTTCTGTAATTGCAACTATCTTTTCAGGTTGGGATTACATCAAAAATGGAAAAGATTTATTAAAAGATAAATAATGCAATTGAACTTTAGGTGAACTTTAGGGACGTTCCTTAAAGTTCAGATAACTTGGAATGTTTTTAAATGGCAGGTTTAGTTTAAGGTTTTCAGTCCATCTTTTTATTGAGTGTTTACGAATAGAATCTATAAAAGTGATGCAAACTAAAGAAAAGACCGGTCGTAAAAATAAATTGCAAATTGCAATTTAAAATTCTTGCAAAGCGAATGTATGTATGTGATCATTAGTTTACAAAATCAAAAGAAAAACGAAAGGGAGGAATTAAAAAATGAGTGATTTAACAGGGAAGAAAAGGAAGAAGGGAAAAAAACAACGAGGTATTACGTTAATTGCGTTAGTAGTAACTATTATTGTATTAATCATATTAGCAGGAGTTTCTATTAACATGCTAGTAGGAGAAAATGGAATTATAAATATGGCGCAAAGGGCGAAAGAAAATATGAAAATTGCACAAAAAGAAGAAGAGGAACAAATAGCAGAGTTATCAAATCAATTAGATAAAGGAATAGAACAGGAATCTAAAAAAGGAAATAAACCTAATGTACCAGAGTTAGCAAGTGGAATGACAGCTATTAAATTTATAGACCCAACTGATTCAGAAAAAGGAACAGTGATAGAAACAACAAGCAATGATGCAGATTGGTATAATTATGACAAAAAGAAGTGGGCAAATGCCCAAACGGACGATGGAAGTATGTGGGTATGGATACCAAGATTTGCCTATAGAGTAAATAGTAGTACCCAAACTTTTGATGTGGTATTTTTAATAGGAACAAGCGACCAATACTATGATGAAAATGGAGAACCACAAACAGCCAAAAGATGTACAAGCGAAGACGAAGTAGTAGATACTACAACAGGATATACCGTACATCCAGCTTTTACTGATGAAAGAAGTATTAACTTTAGAAATGGCGGTTGGGATAAGGAACTAAGAGGAATATGGGTAGCTAAATTTGAGGCAGGTTATGCGAGTGGGAACAATGATGTAGAAGTAGTAACAAGTAATGTAAATTATACAAGAGACAAAGCATGGGTAGCAAGTATAGAATTGCACGGAGATGCTATGACAGGAGAAGGTAGTGGAAATGCACGAAACTGGTTAGATGGGGAATATGGAAGTAGTACAACTGCTATTAAATACCCAGTATTCCAACCAGTAACTTACAGTATGAATTATATTACCCATAATGATGCTTACAATATTGCAAAAGCATTAAATGCTAATGGTAACCCATATGGATTTAATGGAGCAGCAGATAGTCATTTAATGAAAAATAGTGAATGGGGAGCAGTAGCCTACCTATCAAAAAGCCAATATGGATTAGGCTCAACCGATATAACTGTAAATAATATCAGTTTAGAAAACTCTACAAAAAGTGTATATGCAGTAACAGGATGTACTAGTAATAGTACATCAGAAACAACAAGAGGAGTAAGCATAGAAACAATAAATGCAACAACAGGAAACATAGCAAGTGGAGGAGTTTATACATGGAACCAATTAACAGGAACCACAGCAAGTTGCACAGGAACGATTTATGGAATCTATGACTTAAGTGGAGGAGCATGGGAAAGAACCACAGGATATGTAGCAAATGGAAAAAGTCAGTTAAAGGATTATGGAGTAGCTATTGCTTACGAAGGAGACACATTAAAAACAATTAGTACTAAATATACTACTGTATATCCACATAATAGTACAACAGATAGTACTAGTGTGACAGATACAACAGAAAATTTAAATACAGCAAGTAGTAATAACTGGCTAGCAAATACACTTATCTATGGAGATGCTATTCGTGAGACATCTACAGCTGGAACTGGTAAAACCTCGTGGTATGAAGATACCTCTGGCTTCCATGGACTTCAATTTCCGTTCAGCTACCGTGGTGGCACTTTCTTCAATGGTTCTGATACAGGTCTGTTCTTTTTCTATCGAGGTACTGGGGATAGTCATTACGGCAGTGGCTTCCGTGCGGTCGTGGTAGTGTCATAAATTATGGAAATAAGTAACTACTAGAAAGCAAAATAAAAAGGTAAGAAAAAATAAAGAAACGATATAATCCTCCTTGTAAGAATAAAAAACGGGGAGGATAAAATAATGAACAAACAAAAGCAAAAAAAGAGAAAACAAAGTGGAATTACATTAATTGCATTAGTGGTAACTATTAAATTAAATTGCTCGTGCCTCGCAATGGAACAAAGGAAGAGGAAAGGAAAAATATTGAAAATAGAGAAAACCTCTGATATAATACATTATGTAACGTAGGTTGCAAATATATTATATTGGAGGTATTTTTAATGACAAATGAACAATTAATCGAAAAAATGAGTCAGGACATGAAAATGAGGAACTTTTCTCATTATACATATGATTTTTATATTAGAAAAACAAAAGAGATGATAAAATATTTAAAAAAACCAATGGATAAAGTAACAATAGAGGAACTTAGGAATTATTTATATAAATATTTGCTACAAGAAAGAAAAGTATCAGACAAAACAGTAAATCATTATAATAGTGTAATAAGGTTTTTATATGAAGTAACATTAGATAAATTAATAAATAAGAAACAACTACCAATGAGGAAACTAAAAAAGAAAGTATATAAGGTGCTAACAAAAGAGGAGTTAAGCACTTTTTTTGATTGTGTGGAAGAATATAAATATAAGACAATTTTTATGCTAGCATATGGATCAGGATTAAGGATTGGTGAAATAGTAAAACTAAGAGTAGAAGATATAGATAGTAAAAAAATGAGAATTTTTGTAAGAGAAGGAAAAGGAAATAAAGAAAGATATACTATATTACCAAAAGCAAGTTTAGAAATGTTAAGAAAATACTATCAAAAAGAAAGACCAAAAAAAGGAGGGGGATTTCTATTTTTTAATGCAAATAGAGAGCCAATAAACCAATATGTAATAAGAACACATTTTAGAAAATATAGAAAAAAGGCTAAAATAAGTAATAAGGCGACATTTCACACATTGCGCCATCGGATTTGCCACAAGCTTAATAGAAAATGGAGCAACATTAATACAAGTGAAAGAATTAATGGGACATAGCAACATAAGGACTACCATGGAATACATCCATGTTGCAAATATAGATTTAGGATTAGAAAGTCCATTAGATGTATTTTTGAGAGAAGGAGAAGAAAATGGAAAAGATTCAAGAAATATTAAATAAGGGGTTAGAAAAATATATAAAAGAAAATAAAGTTATAGGATATAAACAAAAAGTAATGAAATCAATAAAAGATTGTAAAACAGGAGCAATAGGAGCTCATAAATATGTATGTGATGAATGTGGATATGAAGAAATAGTCTATAATTCATGCAGAAATAGACATTGTCCAAACTGTCAAGCAGGAAAAAAGATAAAATGGATAGAAGCGAGAAAAGAAGAAGTTTTAAATATAAAATATTATCATATCGTATTTACAATACCAAGTGAAATATACAATATAGCCTTACAAAATCAAGAAAAGATATACAAAATACTATTTAAAGCTTCAAGCGAAACATTACAAATACTAGCAAAAGACACAAAATATTTAGGAGCAGAAATAGGATTTTTTAGTATATTACATACATGGGGACAAAATTTAATGTATCACCCACACGTACATCTAGTAGTAACAGGAGGAGGGTTAACAGAAATAAATACATGGAAGGAAAAGAAAGAAGATTTTTTTATACCAGTAAAAGTAATGTCAAGAGTGTTTAGAGGAAAGTTTTTAAGTTATATGAGAAAAGAAAAAATAGAATTTTATGGAAATAACCAATATTTAGAAAATCTAGCAACATATAATGAATTAATACAAAATTTATATAAAAAAGAATGGATAGTATATTGTAAAGAACCATTTAAAAATGCAGAAAGTGTAATCCAATATTTAGGAAGATACACACATAGAGTAGCAATATCAAACGAAAGAATACTAAAAATAGAAGGAGAAACCGTGACATTTAAATGGAGGGACTACAAAGATAACAACAAAATGAAAGAAATGACAATAAGTATACAAGAATTTATAAGAAGATTTTTATTACATATATTACCACCAAATTTTATGAAAATAAGATATTACGGAATATTAGGAAACAAAAGCAAGAAGAAAAAATTATTAAAATGTAAAATATTAACAAGAACAAAAATATACATAAAAGAAAAGCTTCCCACTCTCGAATTACTAAAGAAAACTTTAGGAAAGGACTTTAACCTATGCCCCCATTGCAAAAAAGGTCATATGTTAATTCCAAATACTACATAAAAATTAACAATTAAATACACAAACTAAAGCCCGTTCATTCTGGGGAGGGGGAAACTATATCTAATTGTACAATAAAATTAGGAATTTTACAATAGTTAGAGAAATAAATTTGAAAAAAGTGGTGAAATTAGAGTGAGAGGAAAAAATAGAAAATCCATAGCAAGTATAGGAAAGTTACCGCAATTTACTATTATGAATGTTATCGATGGTCAGGCTGGTCTAGCAATCTATGCCAGTCTGATTTTCTACAGCCTAACCACCGATAACATACTAAACATTTTATTGTGTTAATTATCTTGGCAGGAGTATCTATTAATATGGTAGTAGGAGATAATGGTATAATTACGCAAGCGCAAATAGCAGATAAGGTAACTACACAAGCACAACAAAAAGAAGCAATAGAACTTGCTGTAACATCTGCACAAGCACAAGGAAGTCTAGAGTTAGACAAAACAAAATTAGAAGAAGCATTGCAATCACAATTAGGAGATATAGAATATGTTCTAACAGAAAATGGTGATGGAAGTTTTTTATTGCAAATAGGAGGTACAAACTATTATATAGATTACTTGGGAGAAGTAGTAACACAAGAGAATATGATAGAAATAGGTTCAGTAGATGAATTAAAATCATTTAGAGATGATGTAAATAGTGGAAATACTTATGAAGGAAAATATATAAGTTTAACTAGTGATATTACACTAGATAGTAACGAAGAATGGGAATCTATAGGAATATATTTAACAGAAAATACAAGTGTACTTGATGATACGAATAAACCTTTTAAAGGAATATTTGACGGGAGAAATCATACAATAGATGGTATAAAAATTACTTCTAAGGAAAAGGGAAAAGGTTTATTTGGTATATTAAATAGTGGTGTTATAAAAAATGTAATAATAGGTGAAAATTGTTACATTGATGCAGGAATTAGTTTTGGAGCAATAACCGGTTATGCATGCAATGATAGTCGTATAGAAAATTGTATCAATAAAGCAGAACTAAAAGCGAATAACACGAATTTTGGTGGTATAGTAGGTACAAGTCTTCAGGGATGCACTATAAAAAAATGTAGCAATTTGGGAAATATAGAAGGAAAAACTATAGTAGGAGGAATAGTAGGAAATAATGCAGGAAATGTAAGTTACTGTTACAATAAAGGAAATATGTTTTCTGAGAGTTCCGTAGGAGGCATATGTGGGGTAAACACTGGAAAAATAGAAATGTCCTACAATATAGGAATTATTACAAGCCAAACAACAAATGTAGGAGGAATAACTGGTGCACTTCAAAATGAAGGAAGTATAAAAAATTGTTATAATATTGCGAAAATAACAGGAACAGGTTCTAATGTAGGAGGGATTGCAGGAAGTATATTTAATGAGGGTTGCTTAATCCATAATTGTTATAATATAGGTGAAGTAAGGTCAAATAATAATTTAGGCGGAGCAATAGTAGGAGTATTTGTGGCAGGAACAATACAGAATTGCTATTATTTAGAAAATATAGTGAATGGTGGAAATGGTATTCATGTAAAAGGAGCAATTAGTAAAACTATGGAGGAAATGAAGCAGATAGATAACCTTTTAGGAAACGATTTTAAAAAGGATTCGCAAAATAGTAATAATGGTTATCCAGTATTAACTTGGCAATAAATGCTTTAGAATAAATAGAAAACAAAATACAACCAAAGGCAACAGTAAGAAAAATACAGTAGAGAAATTTTTTAATAAAAAAGTGTTCATTCTTATAAAAATATGATAATATAAACATAATAGAAAATGAAAAAACAAAGGAGAAGTAATGAACGCTGAGGCTCTAAGAAAACGATTAGAAAAAACCAAAGATAAATTTAGTATATTTGCTAATAAAGATATGTTAAAGCAATATCATTTTAATGCAAAGGAATTTTTAGACCTAATAAGTGATTTTTTAAGTGACGAAGAAAAGAACAGACTATTTGATTATGCACACTTTACAAATTTAGACCCTTGGATAAAAGGAGGCATAATAGGGAGTATATCCGATGAAAATATCTTATTACAAATGATAAATAATGAAAACATTATGAGTGGTTTAGAAAGTTATCAAACTATTGCTTTAATAAAGAGACTAAATGATAATACTAAGCTACAATTATTGCATAATCAAAATTTTATACAAAAATATCAAATTCCAGATTACGAATTAAGAAATATTGTTTCAACATTATCAGAGCAAGCACAAGAGAAAATCTTATTAGATGTAAACTTTGTCACAAATCAGTTGCATTTAGCAGGTCATCAGATAATGAAACTAGTAGAAAATTTATCTAATGATGAAGTAAAAGATAAAGTATTAAAAATATATCCGCTAGAAAATTATCAAAAAGTGCTTATTTTAAAAACTTGTAGTAATCGTTATAAAATGGAAGCAATATTGCAAGAAAAGGATTTTGATAAATTCCATATTATTTCTATATTGCAAACATTAGATAGAGAGAACTTAAGTGAATTTTTAGTAGAGCAAAGAGAATTTTGTAAGGGAAAGGGAATAGCACCTTATGAAGTAATACAAAGATTAGATTCTAAGAGGCAAAAAGAATTTATAACAAACTTGGACAATTTTGCTTTTACTCTTAGTGAAAAAAGAGAAATATTAGCTACATTAAATATAGATGTAAAGGAGAGTATAGATACAAGTAATTTTCCAGAAGAGTATAAATCTGCACTTACAATACAAATGACAGACAATGGTAGAAAAATTATTTTAGATTTAGAAAGAAATTTAGAAGATTATAAAGGATTAGATCATTTAATAAGTGAAAATCCAGAGAATTTTACAGAAGAACAAAGGCTTAAATTTTTAAAACTTTGCGACATTTGTCCCAACTTAGAGATAGAGAGTGAATTAAATGAGGTTATATTTTGGGGTGCAAAAGCAAAGGATTATAAAGAAGCGGAAGAATGGATAAGTTCTGTAATAGATAACTTAAAGCCAGAATATTCAAAAGCACAGAAAATGGCGGTAATAGATAATGCCATTGGTAAAAAAATAAGCTATAGTCCTGATTTTGACACCGAAGTATTTAATACTTCCGATTGTAGGGCATTATGGAGAATTATTAGTTCTGGTTATGGTGTTTGTAATGGAATAGCTAAAGTAGAGCAGTATATACTTCGTAGAGTAGGAATAGAGAGCAAAATGATAAGTAGTGGCAATCATTCATTTTTGAAAATAAAAGATATAGAACTTCCATTAGCAAGTGGAGGAGTGGCAAAAGGAAATACCATACTAGATCCTACTTGGAATTTAACAAGCCATAGATTCGGCGGAAAACCTGATAATTTTTGTATAAGTTATGAGCAGGCAAGAAAAAATGATATAGATGAAGAAGGCAAAGACCATTATTGCCATAAAAATGATGAACAATTGCAAGATGCAACTTTAAATTTAGATGAGAAAAGTTTAAGAAACCTGTTTACAAGTGTTGGGTTGGCGGATAAAGAAGGACAATTTCCAATAAAAGATTTACTGGAAAAATCAACACTGGTAGATATATTTTTTGCAAGACAACCGGAGCAAAACATCAATAAGCAATTTTTATTATTAAGGCAAGCGTGTCCGGAATTTGCAACATGTCAAAACTCCAGTATGCGTATTTTAAGTGATATACTCTTAAATAATGAAAATTTAAGATTTAACAAATGTGTTGTAAATAGAGTTTATAGTAGAAACGACAAGGAAAAAAGACCAATTTTATATGTTTATGTGGATTCCAATGAATTGGGAAAGAAATTTTACTTTGCGAGTCAAGAGGAAGGGCAGTTTGTAGGATTATCACAAGAAGAATTTACCGAACAATTTGAATGCTATGAAGAAGATTTGAAAAGAACAAACGGACTTAGACCGTGGGAAATGATGGAACAAGAAAAAGAAGAGGTAGATTTATCAAAGAGTTCTGGTGAAATAGTAATAAAGGAGGAAGCAGAGAGATGAATAGGATAAGAAAAATATTGTTATTCCTAAAGAATATATGGCATAAGCAAGATAAAGTTAAAAAATTAGAGGAACCTAAAATTACAGTAAATGAAGATAAAAAGGAAAGTTTTATGGAATCTTTAAGAATAACGAGGGAATCAAAAAAGACGAAGCAAAGAATTACAACATTAACTTGTAATGGAGATGGATTAGGAATACAAAAAAAGATAAACTATTGATAAAAAGTAATAAATCAATTGACAAAAATTAAAGGAGAATGGCACAGTCGCAAAAATTACGACTATGGGTAAGAATGGTCAAACATATCAAGTAAAGTACTACAATTTAGATATGATTATATCAATTGGGTATAGAGCAAATTCAAAAAAAGCAGAGAAAGAATATGTAAAAAATACAACCAATGGAATTTCCAAAGGTTGTATTTTCCCTAAAAATAGCATTTGTTTATTTTTAGTTACTAATTCTCATTGCTTTCACTAAAGATATTGTTCTCTGCATCCTCTTCATTATAAAATTCAGGATAAACTATCTGCAACCATTCCTCGGCTGCGTAATAGGCTAACTGCAAATCTCGGTTATCTACTTTTTTTGTAGTATTAAAACATTGAATAACATTATTTAACATATTTTCTATGGGCGTGATGATAAAATTTAATTTATGATATTTATGGATTAAAATTTCAATACCATAGAAAATAATGAAATAGGTAATCGCAAAGATAGTATGGGATAGTAAATCCGTTTTGGTAATTTTGAAATATAAGATACTCAATACTATAGATATGATTGCAGCAAATATACTTTGGATAAAATTTCCAATAAATTCTCGTATTTTTTTTCTGCTACCACAATCAATAGAAAATCTGGAAGATTTTTGAAATTCTTTCAGATTTTTTGGTAATCTTTTATTTTGTTGAAGAAAATTTACTATCATATGCTCAGCAGAATGTTTACTTTTTAATGATTGTGAAGTAAATATATATTCGTGAGTTGCTACAAAAAGAATATTTATCAATAAGTAGTGTATAGAATTCACAAGTAGCAAAAAGAATATATCTATTAATGGAGTAAACAGAACAATGCATAATATGAAAGAAATAATTAGTGAAAACACAAAAGATATAAAAATATTTCTCTTGATATAATCTAATATCCCTTCTGTGTTTTGTTTCTCATTTTGAGGCTCTTGCTTTTCTTCTTCAAGTATAACTGAACATGTGCCATTTTTATTATCCCTTGCCACAACATATTGATTTTCGTTAAAATAAAACCGTATTTCATCTTCCAAACTACTTGCATGATATACCCTTACTTCCTCTGGATTAATAGATTTCCAAATGTCTTTTAAAAAATAAATCCGTTCTCCCATAACGATACCTCCATAAAACAAAGTGAATAGTTTCTACAATTCTTTTTAGAATGATTAATGGAAATTATATAATATATTAACATAAAAGTCAATTTTCTCTCAAAAGCTATCCGCTGAATATCGTTTTATCTACCAATTGGCACTTGACAAAGCCTACAAGAAAAGATACAATTACCCTAGTAAATTATGCGAAAAAAGAGGAAAAAATGAAAAAACAAGAAGAAAAAGATTTAGTAGATATTCTGCTTGCTACCTACAATACAAACCTTAACTATTTAAAAATACAAATCGATAGTATTTTAAATCAAAGCCATCGCCAAATTCATTTAATCATTAGTGATGACTGTTCTAGTGATGAAAAGGTAAAAGAAGTATTAGAAGAGTATGCAGAAAAAGATAATAGAGTTACGGTATATTTACAACCGCAAAATTTAGGGTATCTTAAAAATTTTGAATTTTTACTACAGCAATCAGAAGCACCCTACGTTATGTTTTGCGACCATGATGATATTTGGTATGCAGATAAAGTAAAAAAATCATTAGGTATTTTAAAAGGAAGAGATGTAGATTTAGTCTATACAGATGCAGAACAAATTGATGAGCAAGGGGCTATTCTACATACAAGTTATTTGAGTTATAAAAATATGCCTCAAATAGAAGGAAAGGACAATATTTTAGCTTTTTCTAGGCACATTGCTATTGGATGTTCTCAATTATTTACCAAAAAAATTAAAGAGCAAATGCTACCTTTTTCGGAAGAAATGATGGCACACGATTGGCTTTCTGTTTATTTAGCTAGCAAAGAAAAAGGAATTTATTGTATGAAAGAGCCTTTATTTGGGTATCGTTTGCATAACAGCAATGTGTTTGGTGGAAGAAATTTAAAACAAAATTTGAAGTTATGGAAAAAAGATAATGGAAGCGGATTAAAGTCTTACCATGCTTACCGCCAAAAAGCAATTGTAGATGCGTATTTAAAAGGGGCACAGATGTGCGGGGCCTATAGCAAAAAATTAGGAAGAGAACTTTCCAAAGAGGAACAAGATGTACTAGATTATTACCAGCAAATAGAAAAGACAAAGTATGTAAATTGGCATATAAAAAGGTATTGTCAATATTTGAAATTTAAAGGAATTGGAAAAAGAGCGTTAAAAGAAGTATTACTATTCCATTTTCCAGTTTTAGGGTATATGCTATTTGTAATTATGTAGAAAAATATAGGAAGGAATGAATTTAAAACATGGAATTTATAAAATCAGTCATTCAAAATAGAAAATTGATATGGCAATTAGGAAAGAACGACTTTAAAAATCGTTTTGCAAGTACAAGTTTAGGTAGCATATGGGGGTTTTTGCAACCTTTCATTTTTATGCTAACTTATGTCATTGTATTTAATTATATTTTAAAAACAGGTAGTTCAGGAGATTACCCATATATTGTTTGGTTTTTACCAGGTATGGCTATGTGGATGACGATTAACGATAGCATTGTGTCTGCGAGTAGTTCTATACGTACTTATAGCTATTTAGTAAAAAAAGTAGTGTTTCCAGTAGATGTTATCCCTACTATTTCTATTGTAGCTTCTAGCTTTGTTTCTATTTTCTTAATGCTAGTAGCAACAGTAGTTTGCTGTATATTTGGCTATTTCCCACAAATACTTATGTTATTGTATATCATTGTGGCAGCCTATTGTTTTATTATTGCCTTTACAAGATTTACTTCTGCGCTTACTACTTTGGTACCAGACTTTGCTCAATTATTAAATATTTTAATGCAGTTATTTTTCTGGTTCACACCAGTTATTTGGAATTTATCTATGGTGCAAGACCATGGCATTTTATTGAATTTGATGAAATGTATGCCGTTTACTTATTTAGTAACCGGATTTAGAGATGTATTTTTAGAGGGAAATATTGCGTTAGAAGCAAATGGCATTTTTACCATTGTATTTTGGGTAATTACCATTATTATGTTTTTATGGGGTAACTCTGTATTTAAGAGAAGTAAAAAAGATTTTGCAGATGTATTATAAAAAAGAAAGGAAAGCAAGAATATGAGTGAGCAAAAGAAGGACAAAGACCAAGTTATGATTCAAATTGACCACATAGAAAAAGAATATAAAATGTTTCATCGTAAGCAAGATAGACTGATAGAAACGATTTTTCCTAGAATAAAAAGGCATGAAAATTTTAAGGCAATGAAGGACTTTAATTTAACTGTAAATAAAGGAGAAGTACTAGGCGTTTTAGGAAAAAATGGAGCAGGAAAATCTACTCTTCTTAAGATGATAACAGGAGTAGTAACTCCTACTAGAGGTACCATTAAAGTAAATGGAAAGATTAGTTCCTTATTGGAATTAGGAGCCGCTTTTAACATGGAACTAACTGGAATAGAAAATATTTATCAACATGGACAAGTAATGGGACTAACGAGAGAAGAAATAGAAGAAAGAAAACAGGATATTATTGATTTTGCAGATATAGGAGACCATTTATCACAACCTGTAAAAACCTATTCTTCTGGTATGTTTGCAAGACTTGCTTTTGCATGTGCTATTAATGTAGATCCAGATGTACTAATTGTAGACGAGGTTTTATCGGTAGGAGATATGGCGTTTCAATTAAAATGTTTTAAAAAATTTGAACAATTTAAAGAGGCTGGAAAAACCATTTTATTTGTTTCACACAATATCTCGGATATTATCCGTAATTGTACAAGGGCCATTATTATAGATAGTGGAGAAAAAGTATTTGATGGGGAAGTAAAAGATGCAGTAGAAGCTTACAAAAAAATAGTAGCAAAAGTAGAAGAGAAAGACCATGCAAAAGAGATAGAAAAAGAGAAAGCAAATGAAGAAAAGAAGGAAAATACAAAGGAACAAAAATATGAAGCAGAATGGCAAACAAAATTAAATTTGAATCCGAATTGTATTTCTTATGGAAATGGAATGGCAGATATTATCGATTTTGGGATTTTCGATACAAAAGGAAATCCTCTTCCTATGATAGAAAACAACAAAGAGGTAGTTTTAAAATCCAAAGTAATGTTTCATGAAGATGTAATAGACCCTATTTTTACCATGACGGTAAAAGATTTTAAAGGATTAGATATTATGGGAAGCAACTCTCTATATGAAAAAGTGGTAACTGGTAAATTTCATAAAGGAGATGTAGCTGTTGCAGAATTTAGGCAAGTACTAAAATTAGCACCTAATAAATATACGTTATCTTTTAGTTGTACGCATTTTAATGCAAAGGGAGAGTTAGAAGTGCTTAGTAGAAAATATGATGCAGTGTTAATAGAGGTAATGTCGGATAAAGATTGTGTGGGACTATATCGATTAGATTCTAATATAACAGTAACCAAAGTATAGGAAAAAATGGGGAAGGAAGGTAAGTAAAGGATGACAAACAAACATAAAGTAAATAAAAAGCAAGCAAAAAGAATCCTTTTACTACTCGTTTTGCTCATTGTTTTGATAGTAGGAATAGCCATTGCCACGAAACCACAAAAAGAAACTATGTTGACGCAATTTTCTCCTACAACAGGCAGACAAATGATGGGATATGCTATCCAAACAGATGCGGGCAAATTAATTATGATTGATGGAGGAAATATAGGAGATGCACAGGAAGTGGAAAAATACATTTTAGACCATGGAGGAGAAGTAGAAGCGTGGTTTATTACCCATATTCATACTGATCATGTGGGAGCATTTACACAGATGATACAAAATCCGGATATTACCATTCATCATGTTTATGCCTCTATAGCAAAGAGACAATGGTATGAAACCTATGAACCAAGCAGAAAAGAAGATATCGATTCCTTTTTTGAGGCAATAGAGCAAAATACAATACAGGAAAAAATAGAGGAGCCACAAGTGGGGCAAATTTATTCCATAGATAATCTAGAAATAGAAATACTAGGAATAAAAAATCCAGAAATTACAGAAAATGCAATGAATAATTCGAGCATGGTATTTCAAGTAAGAACAGAGGATACTTCCCTTTTATTTTTAGGAGATACAGGAGAAGAGAGTAGTCAAAAATTGTTAGATACCAAAAAGGATAAGTTAAAAAGTGATATTGTGCAAGTAGCACATCATGGACAAGCAGGTGCAAGTAAGGAATTATATCAGGCAGTAGCACCTAAAATAGCATTATGGCCAACCACTACTTGGCTTTGGAATAACGATAGTGGTACAGGAGAAGATTCTGGACCATGGAAAACAAAAGAAACAAGGAGTTGGCTAGAAGAATTGAACGTACAAGAAAATTATTTAGCACAAAATGGGATGCAAACCATTACTATTCCGTAGAACGGGAAAATAAGGAATGGAGAAAGGAAAATATCCATGGACAACAAAACAATAGATGTGTTAATGGCAACCTATAATGGCGAAAAATATGTGGCAGAGCAAATAGAGAGTATTTTAAACCAGACTTATTCTGCTATTCGTCTAATTATTTCAGACGATGCCTCTACAGATGGCACAAGACAGATACTACAAGAATATGCCGAGAAAGATAAACGAATTCAACTATTTTTTCAAGAAAACAATTTGGGCTATATTGGAAATTTTGAATTTTTATTAACCAAAGTGGAAAATGAAATATTTATGCTATGTGACCAAGATGATGTTTGGAAAGAGGACAAAATACAAAAAACATATGAAAAATGCCAGATAGAGCAGGCAGATTTAGTATTTACAGATTTAGAAGTAGTAGACGAACATTTAAAAACAATTTATCCTTCTTTTAATGACTATATGCTATTAACAAGAAAAATAAAAAAATATAGTAGTGACTATCGTATGCAATATTTATATAATTGTGTAACAGGATGTACTTTGCTTTCCAAAAAGAAATATATTCCAGATATGCTTCCTTTGCCAAAAGAGTCCAAATATGTAGTACATGATTTGTGGATAGCATTGACAGTAATGCTAAAAGGAGGAAAAGTAGCTTACTTAGATGAGAAAACAATCTATTATCGACAACATGGAAATAATCAAATTGGAACAGAAAAAACATCTCATAAATTTAAAAAATTGGATGAAGTACGAAATCTATTTTTGCAAGTAAAAATAGAACTATTTACAGCCTATGTAAACTATCCAAAGAATTTTCCAGAATTTTTGCAAAAGCGAAATCAAGAAGCACTTGCCTATTTTGAAAATTTAAAGGAAGTAAAATATTTTAACCTAAAAGGATGGGAGATTTTTCACCGCCTGTATAAAACAGAAACAATGAAGTACTATTTACTACAATTTTGTATTATGAATTTACCGGCCATAGCAAGGGTATTATTTGCTATTCGATATAGAGTATTAAAAGCTTTAAGGAAAAGATGAACTTTAGGTGCACTAAAGTTCATGAGAAAGGAATAGAGCATGCAAGAAAATGAAGGGATTTTAGAAAATGTTGCTAACATTATTTTAGAAGAGAAGCCAGAAGATTACGGAAAAAGAATAGAAAAGGGAGAAAAATTGGAAGAAATTCTCCATTTATCTGAGGTACGAGGAAACATCATTTCTTGGTATCCTGGGTTGAAAGGTGCTACGGTACTACAATTAAATGCAGGGTACGGAGAAGTAACAGGAGTCTTATGCCAAAAAGCAGAAAAAGTAATAGCGATAGAAGAAAACGAAGAAAAAGCAAAATTAATCCGTAAAAGATATGAAACGATAGAAAATTTAATTGTGATGGGCGGAAATTTAGAAAATATTGCTATCACAGAATTGGTAGATTTCGTAGTAGCAATAGATATAAATGATAGCAATATAGAAAAATATGTAGCATTTGCTAAAAAATATGTAAAAGAAGAAGGGAGAATCATTCTTACAGGAGAAAATCGCTTTGGAATGAAAGCATGGGCTTCTAGCGAAGAAGAAAGACAGGTTGTAAATAATAAGAGAAATACACTTTCCAGAAAAAAATGCGATAACTTATTTCAAAAAGAAGGCTTATTTGCTCGCTATGCTTATCCACTTCCAGATGATAAACTAACAAATGTGATTTTTACAGAAAATCATTTGCCAGATGTAGAAAATATGTCTAGAAATCTAGTTTACAAACAAGGCGTTGTTAGTTTTTCAGAAGTAGATGCTTATCGTGCTATTTTAGAAGAAAATGCTAGCTTGTTTCCTTTTTTCGCCAATAGCTTTTTCATAGAATTAGGAAAAAAAGAATTACCAGAATTGCCAATTAAATGGGTTAGTTATGCCAATATGCGAAAAGACAAATATCGTATACAAACCATAATTGGAACAGAAGAAGTAACAAAAACAGCTGCCAACAAAAAGGCTCAAAAACATATCGAAAAGATGAAAAAGAATATTGACATTATGAAGAGTTTAGGAATTGCTACCTTGGATTATTATGAAGGCGATTGTATCAAAAGTCATTTTGTAAAAGATAAACCAACTTTAGATAAGGTATTATTAGAAATTTATTGTGAGCAAGGGCTAGAGGCATTTATTACAAAGGTAAAAGAATATGCAGCCTTTTTACAAGAAAAATTGCAAAGCATAGAGATAAAAGAAACACAAGAAACTGTATTTGAGAAATATAAGATAGCAGTAGAAAAAGAGCAATTACAAGAGTTCCATTTTGTACAGTACGGATTATGGGATTTACTTTTTCAAAATTGTTTTGTCATAGAAGGAGAATATTATTTCTATGACCAAGAATGGTTAGAAGAAATCGTTCCAGCAGAATTTATGATTTATAGAGCTATTTTGTATTATCATGAGTTACATCAATATGTTACGATAGAGCAAGTATGGGGGCTACTGGGATATGGAGAAAAAACAATAGAAGTTTTGAAACAATTAGATGACAAAATACAAGAAAAAATAAGAAAACCATTAGTTTGGAATTTATACACGAAGCAAGAATTAGAAAGCAGACGCTATCGTAAATTAAAAGAGAAATATCAAAAGCAAGTAGCAGAGACTGAGGAGAGAAAAGCAGAAATTAAGCAATTACAAGAAGCAGTAATAGAAAAAAATAATGAAGTGCAAATTATGCAAAGCTCCATTTCATGGAAAATAACAAAACCGCTAAGAAATATAAGAAAAATAGGGAGGAAAAAGTGAATATTACACATATCAAAAATGAAATTAGTTATTATTATAAAAAATATGGATTTATCAGAACTATCAAAAAATGTTTTAGCAAAGTTGTTCATGCCATTAGTTATCGCATTAAGAACTATCAAGTGGCAAGGATGAATGACTATGAAAAATGGATTTATTATAATGAGCCTAGCAAGGAAGAATTAGAAGAGCAAAGACACCATACCTTTGAAAAACAACCTAAAATCAGTGTGATTATTCCTATGTACAATACACCTAAGCAATATTTCGAAGAATTAGTAGATAGAATGATAGAGCAAACTTATTCAAATTGGGAGCTTTGTTTGGCAGATGGTAGTCCAGAAAAAAATAAAGAAATAGAAGAAATTTGCAAAAAAGATGATAGAATTCACTATCAATTTTTAGCAGAAAATAGAGGAATTTCTGGAAATACAAATGCAGCACTTATGATGGCAACAGGAGACTATATTTCCTTATTAGACCATGACGATTTATTAGCACCATTTGCTTTATATGAGGTAGTAAAAATTATTAATAGACATCCAGAAGTAGAATTTATTTATTCAGACGAAGATAAATTTACTACTTTAGGAGGAAAAAGATTTGATCCACATTTTAAACCAGATTTTGCAATAGATACTCTACGTTCTAACAATTATATTTGTCATTTTAGTACCTTTAAAAAAGAGCTAATGGACAAGCTAGGCGGATTTCGTAGTAATTATGATGGTGCACAAGACTATGACATTATCATTCGTATGAGTGAATTAACAGATAAAATCATACACATTCCAAAGATTTTGTATCATTGGAGAGTACATCCTGCTTCTACTGCAGCAGCAACAGCAGGAGATGCAAAGCCATATGCTTTTGAGTCTGGTATACGTGTATTACAAGACCACTTAAAGAGAGTGGGACTAGAAGGAACCGTAGAGCATGGAATTACTTTAGGAATCTACCGTATTCGTTATGCGGTAAAAGGAACACCAAAGGTAACTATTTTAATTCCAAATATGGACCATATTGGAGAATTAAAAACTTGTATAAATTCTATCCTAGAGCAAACTACCTATCCAAATTATGAAATTGTGGTAATAGAAAATAATAGTAAAAAAGAAGAAACATTTGCTTATTATAAAGAAATAGAAAAAAACGAAAAGGTAAGCATATTGTATTATCCAGAAAAGCAATTCAATTACTCCAAAATTATCAATTATGGTGTAAAACATACCACAGGAGAGTATATTTTGCAATTAAATAACGACACAGAAGTATTAACACCAGATTGGTTAGAAGAAATGCTTGGCTATGCTCAAAGAGAAGATGTAGGAGCAGTAGGAGTAAAACTATTTTACCCAGATGATACCATTCAACATGCAGGTGTGATTATAGGAATGGGTGGAATAGGCGGACATGTGCTAAAGAATTTATATAAAGACCATAGAGGATATTTCGCAAGAGATAGTTTTGTACAAAATATGAGTGCTGTTACAGCAGCTTGTATGTTAGCTAAAAGAAATGTTTATGAAGAAGTAGACTATATGGATGAAGGATTTGCGGTAGCATTTAACGATATAGACTTTTGTTTAAAAATAAGAGAAAAAGGATATTTAATTATATATGACCCATATGTCATGTTAACTCATTATGAGTCAAAGTCTAGAGGTTATGAAGATACACCAGAGAAGCAAAAACGTTTCTTAGGAGAAATAGAACGATTTGAAAAAAGATGGAAAAAAGAACTAGAAGCGGGAGACCCATACTTTAATCCAAACTTTAGACTAGATGTAAACGACTATATTGTAAAAAACACAAAAGTGGACTTTAGGAACGTTACTTAAAGTTCAAAAAGGAGAAAAAGCTAGTTTCTATAGTGGAAAGAAAATTTTTACTCCTTGCTGTCGAAACCTTTAAGACAAAATGTCTTCATGAATTCTTTTAAAGTTATAAAGAGAAATGCGACATTTTGTGGCAGGTTTCTCCAACCGCACTTCGCCTAAAGGCTTCGTTTGAACGCTGCGCGTCGTTTATAAATTTTCTCCACTATAGAAACTAGCTCTTATAAAATTACAAAAGAAGGGAAATTTATGTATATAAAAAATGAACTTTAAGGAACGTCCCTAAAGTTCAGAAGGGAATGAAGATGATGAAAGAAAAATGGTTTGCGTTTGTAAATAAAATTAGTTTTGTAGGAGAGGGAATTTTTTCTCTTCTATTAGCAATTAGTGTTTTTGAGTTATTTACAACCAAATTTTATCAAGGATATTTCTCTAAGCCATATCTCATATTTTCTATACTATTAGCAATTATCGTGATAGAATGGATGGTATATAATACGAAGAAAAGTAAGAAAAAATTAGAAAAATTATTTCTTACCTTTATGATTCCCATAGGAATGTTTTATTTAGTATTTATGCTACCTACTTATGCTCCAGATGAGAGTGCACATATATGGCGTATTTACGATTTTTCCGAAGGACATATTTTTGCCCAGCAAGATGAAGAGGGAAATTCTATAGGGACAAATGTGCCAGAAGAACTAATAGAAGCAAAACAAGAAACACTAAATAGTTATGCAAAATTAAAAGAAATGCTAGCAAGAGGGGGAAATAGTGGAGAAACCGTGAATGTAATTTCTCCTGCACAGGCCTATCCTTTTGTACTATATTTACCAGCAGCCATTGTTTTTGGAATAGTACGTTTATGCCATATACCTATTTTATGGGGATTATATCTTGCTAAATTGGCTAATTTTGTTATCTTCTTAGCAGGAGGCTATTATGCTATTAAAAAGATACCTTTTGGAAAATATATTCTATTGGCATGTTTATTTTTACCAATGGTATTACAACAAGCGGTATCCTTATCGGCAGATTCTATTATCAATACGGGATTATTTGTATACATTGCCTATACCATTGCATTAGTTTTCCAAAAAGAGAAAATCACAAAAAAGCAGCTATTTGGGTATAGTTTGCTAATCCTATTTGTTTCATTAGCAAAAATGGCATATGTTCCAATGATAGGATTAGGTTTTATGCTAATATTTAGCAAACAAATGACAAAGAAAGAAAAAATAGCTATTTTTGGAGTAGGAACTCTTATTTGTATTATCCTAGTAGGAGTAAATTATATATATAGTACAACCTTGGTAAATCCATCTGCCCAGACCTATTATGAGGCACAGAATGTAAATGGAACAGAACAAATTAAAGGAGTGCTTAGCAATCCAATTTCTTTTGTAAAAGTACTAAAAAATACAATAGATGTATATGGAGAAAGCTATTTATTTGGAATGATTGCCTCTCCACTAGGATGGTTAGATATTGTGGTTTCTCCACTTATCACCATTGCTTTCCTAGTACTAGTGATTTTTTCTAGTATGATAGAAAATAATGAGGTGGCATTTTCCAGAAAACAAAAAATTTGGAATTTCCTTATTGTCGTAGGAACTGCTCTTTTAATTATAGGCGCTATGTACATTTCATGGACGGGTGTTGGAGCAGAGGTAGTAGAAGGTGTGCAAGGAAGATATTTTATTCCATTACTTCCATTATTGCTATTATGTGTAAGTATGAAGCAAAATTATATAAAATGGAACCATGTACATTTGTGGTTGCCGATTGTACTGGTCCTACTAAATGGCATAACATTAAATACCATATTCCAACATTTTTTAGTTTAAAAAGACTTGCTATATCATTTAGGAAAGTGTATATTATTAAATATACACGAATAAGGGATAATTGTAACATAATAAAGAAAGAGAGTAAGAGAAATGAAAGTTTTACTAATTATACCAGCCTATAACGAAGAAGAAAATATTTTAAGAGTATGTAGAGAAATAGAAGAATATAGTAGTGAGATAGATTATGTGGTGATTAATGATGGCTCTCGTGATAAAACTAAAAGCATTTTGGAAGAAAATCATTTAAACCATGTGAATTTAGTGCATAATCTAGGAATTGGGGGAGCGGTACAAACGGGGTATCGCTATGCCTATTTGCACAATTATGATATCGCTATTCAATTTGATGGGGATGGGCAACATGATATCAATTATGTAAAAGATATTTGTGAACCTATCATAGAAGGAAAAGCAAATTTAGTAATAGGTACTCGCTATTTAGATAAAAGCAAAAGTAGTTTTCAATCTACTTTTATGAGAAGATTAGGAAGCCGTTTGATTTCTTTTATGATAAAATGCTTATGTAAACAAAAAATTACAGATCCAACTTCTGGTTTTCGTGCAGCAGATAAATCTATTATAGAGGAATTTGCAAAAGAATATCCAACAGATTATCCAGAGCCAGAGTCAACAGTGTGTATGTTAAAAAAAGGCTATAGGGTAACAGAAGTACCTGTAAATATGAAAGAAAGAGTAGCAGGAAAATCTTTTGTAAGCCCATGGACAAGCATTGATTATATGATAAAGGTAAGTTTAGCCATTTTTATTGATTCCATTGGAATTAAGAAAGAAAGGAGGAAATAGTATGGGACTAACTTTAAGAATAGCACTAATTGTCGTTACCGTTATTTATTTGTTTTTTATATTAAGAGCGATTAAACATAAAAAAGTACAGCTTTCTTTCTCCGTTTTTTGGATATTAACAGGGTTAGTATTAGTAATAGCGCTAGCTATTCCAAATTTAGTAGAAAATATTTCTCACTTGTTAGGTTTTGAACTTACTGTAAATATGATTTTTTGTGTAGCTATTTTTATATGCTTCTATTTGATATTTAATTTAAATATTATTTTATCAAAAGAAAATAAAAAAAATATCTTGCTAGTACAAGAAATTTCCCTACTTAAGAAGAGAGTGGAGGATTTAGAAGAGAAACAAAAAGAAAAGAAGTAGAAAATTGGAAGACATTGCCTATTGTCTTCTTTTCTTTTTTTTGGTAGAATAAAAGGGAAAAAACAAAAAGAGAGGGGAATGTGATTTTAAAATGAGACAAAAGTTAAAACTACTAGGAATAACACTAGGAATATTAGTGAGTTTATTTGCTTTACAAATGTTGGTAGGACAAACCAAAGTAGAAGCAGCAAGCTATGAGACAAAAATGAATTTAGAGGAGCCAGTAAGTGGAAAGCGCTCTGCCAAACAATTACATATGAAAGGGTGGGTAATGACGAATGCACCCCAATATGCCATAAAAGTATATTTAAATGATAAAGAAGTGGCAACCATCACTAAAAGAGTAACAAGAACAGATGTATTAGCTGGGGTATCTGGTTGTGGAGGTAGCAAATCTAATCCAAAACCAGGATATGACCAAACAATTGATTTATCTAGTTATGCAAGCGGAAGATATTCTCTAAAGCTACAAATTATTAATACACAAAATAACCAAATTTTAGAGCAAACACAAAGAGACATTATGTTACAAAATTATCCAACTACCATGAATTTAGAAGAACCCGCAAATGGTAAGCAAGTAACAGCTTCTATAACAGTAAAAGGCTGGGTAATGTCTGAACTTTCTAATGCACAAATTGATATTGCAGTAGATGGAACAGTAGTAAAAACAGTACAAAATAGAGTAATGAGGACAGATGTTTTAAAAGCAATTGAAGGATATGGAGGAAGTAAGAAAAATCCAAAGCCAGGTTACCAAGAAACAATCAATTTATCTGGCTATAAAGATGGGAGACATACTATTACCATAACGGTAAAACATCCAACTACTAATGAGGTATTAGAAACCACAACTCGTACGATCAATCTAAAAAAATATCCAACTACTATGAATTTAGAGTCACCAACACCAAATAAAACAGTAATAGATCCGAATTTAACAGTAAAAGGCTGGGTAATGTCTCAAAATAGTAATGCAAAGATACAAATAAAAATAGATGGAAAAGAGGTAAAAGTAGTATCTAACCGAGTGACAAGACAAGATGTATTAAATGCAGTTAGCGGTTATGGTGGGAAAGGAACAAATCCAAAACCGGGATATCAAGAAACAATTAGTTTAGCCAGCTATAAGGATGGAAAACACAATATACAAATTAATGTATTAAATCCCCAAACGAACGAGGTTCTGGAAACAACAACTAGAAACTTTACATTAAAAAAATATGATACAACGATGAACTTAGAGACACCAACTAATTCTCAGACTGTAAAAGATAGTATGACAGTAAAAGGTTGGGTAATGTCAGAAAATCCAAATGCACAAATTCAGATTTTGATAGATGAAAAAGTAGTAAAAACAGTGCAAAATCGAATAGATAGGACAGATGTTATTAATGGAGTAAAAGGATACGGAGGAAAAACAACAAATCCAAAGCCGGGATATCAAGAAAATATAGATTTATCTGGATATAAAGATGGCACACACACGATTAGTATAAGAGTGATTAATCCAGCAACAGGAGAAACAGCAATTAGCACTTCTCGAAAGTTTAATATAAAAAAATATTCTGCTTTATTTAATATAGAAGAGCCATCTAGTAGTCAAATTTATCAAAAAACGATTCGCATTAAAGGATGGGCAATGTCTAATAGTAAGACTACTTCTTTAAAAATATACATAGACGGAAAAGAAGTTTCTCAAAAAATTCAAAGGTTAAAAAGATCAGATGTGATAAAAGCACATGGTGCTACCTACGGAAAAGAAAACATTAATCCAACTCCGGGATTTTTAGTAGAAAATATAAATATTGAAAAATATGAGGCAGGTTATCATACCATTACAGTAAAGTTATGGAATACAAAAACAAATGAGGAAATAGGAAATATAAGCAAGAAAGTATTATTTCATACAGATATTAAAACTGGAATTGACGTTTCTTCTTATCAAGGAACTATAGATTGGACAAAAGTGAAAAAAGAAGGAATAGAATTTGCTATGATAAGAGCAGGATTTCGAGGTTGGGGAACTTCAGATGATGGTGTAAATGGAAAATTAGTACAAGATACTAAATTTGATGAGAATGCAAAAAATGCTATTAAAAATGGTATTCCAATAGGAGCTTACTTCTTTTCACAAGCTATTAACGAGCAAGAAGCTATAGAAGAAGCAAAGTTCGTAGTAAGCATTATTAAAGATTATAAAATAACCTATCCAGTAGTAATTGATGTGGAATATTCCGGTGCACCAAACAACACAGGAAGAGCAGATAAGGTATCGAAAGAAATGAGAACAAAAATCTGCAGAGCGTTTGCAGACTACATAAAGAAAGCAGGCTATACGCCAATGATATATGCAGATAAAAACTTTGCAACCAATAACTTAGATATGTCAAAATTAAGTGGCTATTCCTTTTGGCTTGCCCACTACACAGGAGCAACACAGGATAATCCGCTAGATAAACCGTCTAACTATTCTGGAAAATTCAAAATGTGGCAATATACCAGTAGCGGTAAAGTAAATGGAGTAAACGGAAATACAGATATGAATATTTGGTATGATTAAATTGCAGAAAAGAAAAATTATGGAAATAAGTAACCAGCAAAAAAGGAAGATAAAAGAAAATAAGAAATAAAGAAACGATATAATCCTTCTCGTAAGAAATAAAAACGAGGAGGATTTTATCATGTGCAAACAAAAGAATAAGCAAAGAGGAATTACGTTAATTGCTTTAGTGGTAACTATCATTATTTTAATTATTTTAGCAGGAGTAAGTATTAATATGATAGTAGGTGATAATGGAATTATTACACAAGCACAAAGGGCAGCGGAAGATACAAAGCAGGCGCAAGAAAAAGAAAGTATACAATTAGCAATCTTAGAAAATGAATTAAGTGGTACAGAGTTGCAAATAGGAACAACACTATATAGCAAAACACAAGGAAATGGGACTAGATGGCATATATTAACCAATAAGAATGATGGAACAAGCTATGGAGATGGATGGATATATATTCCGGAAAATACTAGTATTTCTGGCTTTGGACAAACAACACAAAATTGGCTTGTTCATTCGCAAACAGGAGAAATGATAGCTATTCATATGGAAGATTATATAGAAACCTATTATGGAATGAACCTAGCAGTAACGGAAGGACTGCTATTAAATGTAGATCCAGTGAATATGGAAGATGAAGATAGTTGGGGAGAAGGAGTAACATTATATGGAGTAATGCCGGGAGACGGTTATGGATATAATGGAGATGCTATTTTATTTGATGGAGTGAATGATTATATAGAAATCTATGCAGATACTCCAATTGATAAAGGATTTACTTTTGAATTTTATGGAAAGAGCAGCGATGAATTAGGAGACATATTTATGTTAAGCAAATCTGTATTAGGAGATGTAAATAATTATTCTCGTAGATTTAGAATAGGAATAGCAGGAAGTCATATTTTTGATGCAGCTTTTTCTAATTATCCTTGTGAATCAGATTGGGTATTTACAGAGGGAAGTAACCATTGGATACGAAAAGAACTTAATACTAGTTTTCAACAAGAAGGAGGAAATTATATCACAATGACGGTAAACCTAGAAACAAATACTATGGCTCTATATATAAATGGTAATTTTTTAGGCTCCACTGTTTGTAGCCATGATTGGTTAGTGAATGGAGAATTAACAGATAATACAGTTCCTTTCACAGTAGGATTAAGAATTTCAGGTTCAGAGTATAATGAGAATTATTCTGCTATGGAATTATATGCATGTAGATTATATGATAAAGTATTAACGGATGAAGAAATCGCAGATAACTGTGAAACAACAATTGCTTATAGAAATAACAAAAATAGTACTGAAGATTAGGAAAATAAATTAACATTAGAAAACAAAAATAAAGAGTAAGAAAAAGTAAAAGAGATAAATCCTTCTCGTAAAAAAGCGAGGAGGATTTTAACATGTACTAATAAAAGAATGAAGAAAAGGAAAAATGGTTTCTTACTTTATGAAATACTTTTATAATTAATAACAAAATAGAAAATAAAAAGAAATTCTGTTGCTTTTTACTAGAGAAAATGATATTATGCTTAAGGATAAAGTAAAAAATCTAGGAGAAAAAGTAAAAATGAAAATATCAATTATCACAGCAACATTTCAATCAGCAGGCACAGTAAGAGATACATTAGAGTCTGTATTGGGACAAACTTATACTAATTTTGAACATATTATAGTAGATGGTGCTTCAAAAGATGCTACAATGGATATTGTAAAATCTTATGAAGATGCCTACAAAGGAAGACTAAAATACATTTCAGAAAAAGATTCTGGGTTATATGATGCTATGAATAAAGGCATTCAAATGGCAACGGGAGATGTAATTGGTATCTTAAATTCAGATGATAAATATGCCCACCAAGACGTATTGCAAGAGATCGTAAATTGTTTTGAAAAGAACAATTGTGATGGAAGTTATGGAAACCTTATTTTTATGGATGCAGAAACAATGACAAAGCCACAAAGAATATGGAGATCAAAAGAGGGGAAACTAGAGGAAGGTTGGATACCAGCACATCCTACTTTATATTTAAAAAAAGAAGTATATGAGAAAGTGGGATTATTTCATTTGTCCTATCGTATTGTAGCAGACTATGACTTTATGGTTCGTATGCTAAAAGATAAAAACATTCACCTATCTTATATTGATGATGATTTGGTATATATGCGTGTAGGAGGAATAAGTACAGACGGAATAAAAGGATATTATAGAAATTTAAAGGAATCTCATAAAGTTTTAGTTGCTAATCAAATACCACATCCTTATGTAATTGATTTTAAGAGATGTATCAAAACGATTGGACAGATGTTAAAAAAATCACAAATAAAAGGAAAACAAAAATATGAGACCTCTTATTTTTTACAGAACCAAAAAGAAGAAAGTATGAATAGATAGGAGAGAAAAAATATGCTAGCAATGTTATTTATGTTTATGATAGTTTTTTCTGTGGCAAGTGCTATTACGATTCGTTTTCACTGGAAACAAGAGAACTCTATTGTAACTGTTTTTTTAGGAATAGGTTTACTGTTATATATATTTGGATTATTGAACAGCATGCCAGTAGCAATTTATATTATCATTGCACTCGCGATACTGAGCTTTATTTATGCTGTGATAAGTCTTTTTAAGAAAAAAATAGCGATAAAGGAAATTTTTACGCTGGGAACCCTATTTTATATGGCATTATTAATACTAAGTGGTATCCTTTTAAAAAATACCCATTATACACAATGGGATGAATTTTCTCACTGGGGACCTAATTTAAAGGCAATGGTAACATATGATACATTTTGGTCTAATCATGTATATGATGGAATTCATGTAGTATATCAGCCGTTAGCAGGAATTATAGAATATCTATTTTGCTACTTAAATGGAGGATTTGCAGAAGACGTATCCTATATGGCAATGAGTACATTTGTTATTACTTTATTATTGCCACTATATAGACGCTTAACCTATACCAATAAGGATTTTATCAAGGGCATTTTTATAAGTTTTATAGTATATTGTCTTGTTTATATTTTTGGTTTTAGTTTCAATAGTATTTATATAGATTTATTACTTGCTGTACTATTTGCTATTAGTATGCTATATAGCTATTGGCAAGAGGAAAAAGAAGACTTATTCATAACATTTTTACTACTAATTAGTATGGTTTTATTAAAAGATACAGGATTGTTATTAGCAGGGATTGTATTATTACAGTTATTTATTCAGAATATCTTCATGCCAATTGTAAAGCAAAAGAAAATAAAAAAAGAAAATGTAAAAAAATTTGCAGTTCTATGTATGGTGCTAGTAATCTTATTAGTAAGTTATAGTACATGGAAATTCTATTGCAGGGCTAATGGAAAACAGTTGGATGATAGACATGATAAAAATGCAATTAGTCAGATAGATATAGGAGAATATATAAAAGGAGTATTGCAAATAGGTGATAGGGAAGAAAAAACAGATTCTATTGCAAAGTCTTTTTATGAAGCTTTAAATAGTACGGAAATAGTAAACATACCATTTGCTAAAACTGCTATTGGTCTAATGGTAGTTTGTAATGTAGCAGCTATTTTATTGTATATAGCTGTAAAAGAAAAAAAACAAAAGCAAAAAATAGTAGGCATTACAGTAGCTATGGATATTGGATTTATATTATATTGTTTATTATTAATGGCAACTTATATGTTTGCTTTTACAGAAACAGAAGGAAGGGCACTTGCAAGTTTTTCTAGATATATGAATACTTATTTTATGGCTTGGTTCGTAATGCTAGTAGCTATGATACAAAACTTAAAAAAAGAAAATGTATTGACCGTACTTCTTCTTACTGCTTTAGTGTGTTTAAGTAGTAGTAATATTTTAACAATAATACATCCAGTAGAAAAAGGTGTGTCAGGTGTTCCAGAAGAGATTAAACAAAAAGCAGAAATTATTACAGAAAATGTAAAATTGGAGGATAAAGTATTTTTAATTTATCAAAATATTGGAAGTAGTGGTGATTTTCATATTTTGCACTATAGCGTTTCTCCTATTGTAACCAACTTATTATATGAATGGAATTTAGGAAAACCTTATTTTGAAGGAGATATTTGGACTTATGATATTACAGTAGAAGAATGGGAACAAGTTCTGCAAGAACAAGAATATGATTATGTATTTATTGCCAAAAGTGATGAAAGACTACAAACGGAATATGGTAGCATTTTTGAAGAAGGAACAGATTTTGAAAATTTGGAAAATCATTTGTTTAAAGTAGTACAAAATACAGAAAATGAAATTAAGTTACAATTATATAAGTAAGCTTAGAAAGGAACGTGATAGAAATGGAGAAGATAGCAGTACTAATTCCTTGTTATAACGAAGAACTAACAGTAGAAAAAGTAATTAAAGATTTTAAAAGAGAATTACCAGAAGCAGATATTTATGTGTATGATAATAATTCTAAAGACAAAACTGCTCAAATAGCAAGAGAGAATGGAGCTATTGTAAAACATGAATATAAACAGGGAAAAGGAAATGTTGTAAGAAGTATGTTCTCTGACATAGATGCAGACCTTTATATTATGGTAGATGGAGATGATACTTACCCAGCAGAAGCGGTACATACATTAATAGAGCCAGTAAGAAGAGGCGAGGCAGATATGTGCATAGGAGATAGACTATCTAATGGCACCTATCAAAAAGAAAATAAAAGATTGTTTCATGAATTTGGTAATAATATTGTAAGAAGAAGTATTAATTTATTGTTTGGAAGTAAGTTAAAGGATATTATGACAGGATACCGAGTATTTAATAAAAAATTTGTAAAAAATATGCCGGTTATGTCCGCTAAATTTGAAATAGAAACAGAAATGTCTTTATATGCATTAGATAAAAGATTTGTCATTAAAGAAATTCCTATTGTATATAGAGATAGACCAGAAGGTAGTTTCTCAAAATTAAATACTATCACAGATGGTTGCAAAGTAGTGAAAACAATTATCAAAATGCTAAAAAATTATCACCCCTTCCGCTTTTATACAGGTGTGGCAGCTATTTTCTTCTTGTTAGGGTTATTAGTGGGAATACCAGTAGTGGTAGAATTTTTCAAAACAGCATATATTACAAAAGTACCTTCAGCGGTGCTTGCAACAGGACTTATGATTATTGCAGTGCTAGCAGAACAATGTGGCATTATTTTAGAAACGGTGGTAAGAGTAAATAGAGAAAATTATGAATTAAACTTATTACGTTATACACAAATAGAAGAATTAAAAAGACGAAAGGAATCAGAATAAAAGAATATGGTAGATAGGAGAAAAAGAGTAATGCAATATATATTAGTAGCAATTTACATTATTTTGACAATATCCGGGTTAATTTTAATAAAAAAAGGGGGAAATCCCGGAACAGTAAATGTAAATAATGGAGAAATTCATTTAGGAATGAATTTAATTAGTCTAGTAGGATTTATTTGTTACATTTGTAGCTTCTTATTGTATACTAGAATAGTAGTTATGTTTGATTTAAGCTATATTACGCCAATTTGTACGGGTATTACACAAGTACTCATTTTAGTTGCTTCTTATTTTGCATTTCAAGAGCAAATTAGTAAACAAGGTATTATTGGAGCAGCACTAGTTATTATAGGAATTATTATCATGAACTGGAAAAAATAAAGGAGGAACCAAATGGCGTACCCATATAAACTTTCTATTGTAGCTTTAGTATACAATTTACAGGACTATTTGCCACGCTGTTTAGATGCATTAGTAGAGCAAACATTACAAGAAATTGAAATTTTATGTGTAGATGATGGTTCTACAGATAATGCACCACAGATTATAGAAGAATATGCAAAAAGATATCCAGAAAAGATAAAAGTATTCCATAAAGAAAATGGAGGAGAATTTTCTACTAGAAATTATGGATTGCAAAGAGCAAAAGGAGAATATATTACTTTTGTGGATACAGATGATTATGTAGAAAAAGACTGGGCAGAACAATTGTATAGAGCAGCTAAAGAAAATGATGCAGATATAGCAGTTTGCGCTTTTGAAAGAATAGATATGGCCACAGGAAATGTAGTAGGAAGAGACATGACAAATTTTGGAAATGTTACTAAACAAGTAAATCCAAAAGATGATTTTGTATTATTTATTAATCCGGCTCCATGGAATAAAATATATAGAAGAGAAAAAATACAAGAGTTTTCATTTTTACCTTTAAGAGGTTTTAATGATACATTATTTTTTATTAGTAGTCTCACGAAGGTAAAGACAATTGCTTTTATACCCAATATTTTGTACCACTATTATTTACGTTATGATTCCCAAATACATACAATTCATAAAGAAGATGTAGAAAATTTAAAAAAGTACTTGTTACAAGTAAAAGCCCTTTACCAACAAAAAGGACAGTATGAATCTATGCAAAATATTTTAGATATGATGGCGCTAATACATCTTGGCATTTCTGTGATGTATCGACTTTCTTATGATAGACAAGTACATATGCAAGAAGAGATGAAAGAAACCATTTCTTATTTGGACAAAGAATTTCCTACATGGCGTACCTCGCCTTTTCTAAAATGGAATTATGTAAGAAAAAGAGGAATAAAACATATAGGATTATGGGGAATTTCAAAATTGTATAAATGGCATATGCCGATGGTATTTTTGCATGTTTACCGATTTGTAGTGGATGTGCTTAAGATAGATATTAAATTTTAAATCTCTCAAAAAATTAGGAAAGGAAATGAAAAGTATGAGAAAAATTTTG
This sequence comes from uncultured Clostridiaceae bacterium, assembly GCA_946493085.1. Taxonomy (GTDB): domain Bacteria; phylum Bacillota; class Clostridia; order TANB77; family CAG-508; genus UMGS1663. The sequence goes on along the minus strand of CAMMAC010000013.1, from coordinate 4,041 downwards.
ATAACAGGAGCAAATGGAATGCTTGCTAAAGCAGTTAGAGAAAAATTTAAGGAAGACCAATTAATTTGTACAGATGTAGAAGAACTAAATATTACGAATTTAGAACAGGTAGAAGAATTCGTGGAAAAAGAAAAACCAGAGTATATCATCAATTGTGCAGCATTTACAGCAGTGGATAAGGCAGAAGAATGCTATGATTTGGCGGAAAAAATAAATGCAGAAGGACCTAAAAATTTAGCCTTAGCAGCAGAAAAGGTGGATGCTACCTTAGTGCACATTAGTACGGATTATGTATTTGATGGAGATTTAGATATTTCGAAATCTTATACAGAACAAGATAAAACAGCACCAGTAACGGTATATGGAATTACAAAAAGACACGGAGAAGAGAAAGTAGGACAGAATTGCAAAAAATATTATATTTTCCGTACAGCGTGGCTTTATGGAGATGGAAATAATTTTGTTAGAACAATGTTAAAGTTAGGAAAAGAAAAAGAAGAAGTAAGTGTGGTAAACGATCAACATGGAAGTCCAACTTATAGTGTGGATTTGGCAAGTATCATTTATCAAGCAATAGAAAAAAAGATACCATATGGCATTTATCATGCTACGAATCAAGGATTTACTACATGGTATGAACTAACGAAAAAAATTTATGAAATGGAAAACCTTTCTTGCAAAGTTAAACCAGTTACTTCAGAAGAATTTGTAAGACCCGCTAAAAGACCTAAAAATTCTATGTTAAATAAAGAAAAATTATTAACACAAGGTATACAAATTCCAAGTTGGGAAGATGCAGTAGAAAGATATTTGAAGGAAGAAAAGACAAGGGCAAAGTAATAAAGTTAACTTTTTATTATGTTTTATGTATTTAATAAAAATATGAAAATAGAGATAACCTCGATATAATAAGATTTATTGTATTGAGGCATTTTTTATGTCCTTTACGAAAAATAGAACATCTTGAATAAGATAAATAAAAATAGTAAAAAATACATCCAGCTATTTAGATAAATCAGGGGCAGGAATGATAGCAAGTACGGGAAACTATTCAACTTATGGGTTATATTGGAATGAGGCATTATCAACACCACAGACGGTATATCCATTTATATTGAATTTGTTTCATCAAAGTTGGACAGATTATAATACAAATAAAAATGGAATATATATATCTACATTATTAAATACTAATAATTGGGATGGTTTTATAAACAGTAGATATGCAGATTATGCAATAGGAGGACCAACATTAGAAATGTGGGTAGAAAGCTATAATGAAAAGGAATATAAGCCATTATATACTAGTACAAATTTAACGGGATATTATGTGGGAGATGTAGATAGTCCAACAACTTATGTTTATAATTTATCAAGTGATATTGGATATAGCGATACTTTGTATTTTCCATTTCAAAGTAATATAATGGATGATGGAACACAATGTTGGGGATATTGGTTGGCATCTCCAAGTGCTTATCATGCATATAGTTTGATGCATGTGAGCTGTGACGGTATTGTAAACAGCAGTGGTCATAATAGTGGTAACTATAATAGCAATGTCTTGGGGATTCGTCCATTAGTATGTCTAAATTCTGGTATCACAGCGACAAAAGATGAGGAAGGTATTTGGAGATTTTAAAAATAAAAATAAGAATTACTTAGTGAAAATTATGCAAATAAATGCATATAGAGATACAAAAACAAAATGGATAAAAAAATAAAGAAACGATATAATCCTTTTCGTAAAGAATAAAGCGAGGAGGATTATATTTATGCAAGAACAAAAGAATAAAGAAAAAGGAATTACATTAATAGCATTAGTAGTAACGATTTTGTTCCCTTATGACGAAAAATTAAAATGTAGTAATAGCAAAGGTTTCCTCCTAACAACAATTTAATAAAAATAAAATTTTCACATATTTAAAAGATGAATTGTAAAAAATAATAATACAACTTCATCTTTTTTTGATTTTATAATGAAAAATTATCCGATAAATGCTATAATATAAAAAAATTGTTATGCATCGGAGGTGAAATTTATGGATATTGAAGAAGAAGTAAAAGAATTAATAGATTGTCATGGAGAAGGAGATTATTTAGACTTTAAAGAATATGATTATCATAAAGAAAATAAAGAAGAATTAATAAAAGATATTATAGCATTTGCTAATTCACATAGTGATAGAAATAAATATATTATAATTGGTGCTATTGAGGAAAATAATGTATGTATAGAAATTAGAGGAATAGATAAAAGTACAATTAGAGATGAAGCTGAATTTCAACAAATAGTAAATACATACATATATGAAAATTTAATAGTTAATTATAAGGTAATAACCATAGACGAAAAAGATGTTCTTGTAATTCAAATTCCAGCGACTAATAATGATAACAGACCTTTTATGGTAAAAAAACAAATAGGAAAATTGAAAGAAAATGAAGTTTTTATAAGAAAAGGTAGTATGACAATGTTAGCTAATAAAAAAGATTTAAAAAATATGTTTAAGGAAAATAAAAGCAGTAAATTAGTTATTCAATCATACTTAAATGGAAAATTATCAAATAAAATTTTGATGACAGATTTAAATTTTAAAGTAGAAAGATATAGAAAAGAAAAATTTAATAATTTGCAAAAACGTGTTAGTGAGATTAATAAGTTAAAAGGAGATAATTTTTCATTTTTAGAAGGAATGTCTTTCTTTATAAAAGATGAAAAAGTTAAAATTGAAGAAGAACAAGAAGAATTTATAAAGCAACAATTAAAAAAATTAAATATAGAATATAATGATGAAATATTTGAATTTAAAAATATTAGATGGAAAACAACATTTAATGGAGGAGGATTATATCCTGTTAGACAAGAGTTGTATGGAGATAAGAATGAAATTGAAAGGTATTGGAAGTTAAAAGATTTAGATAGCTTTATACTAGAATATCTGGCAATAAATTATTATACAAAAGGGTTACCTCAAATATATACTACTAATCTAGTTATTTCTAATATTGGAAATTATTTTGATGAGGATATAGAATTGAAACTCATCATAGATAAAAAATTATTTATAAAAAAAGAGACTATTATTGTTGATGATGATGTAATTAAATATTTGGGTAATATGTACCAAGATTTAAAAGAGGATTTTATAGAATGCCCAAGAGTAAGTAATGTAGATGAATACTTTTATCCAAGTATTGTACATAATAATATTACACCACATATTCCAACAAATGTAGGAGCTATGATTAGTTACGAGCCAACATATTTAGATAAACTTAATGAGAAAGCAGAAGATTTTAAAGATGACATAGACAACATTTTTGAGGATTCAATATATGAGGAAAATGATAAAATAATTATAAAAGTTGACTTCAAAAAAATAATGCAGAATAAATCAATGTTTTTAGAGGCAAAGTTATTATTTAACAGTAATGAGATTAAGATAGATTATGAAATAACATCTAAAAATAGTTCAAAAACAACATATGGAATTATTGAAACTTAAAATATTTAATATAATTAATTGAAAGGAACGGTTTTTATATGATAGAAAATCAAGATACAGAATTTAAAGCTGTTTGGAAAGACGAATATTTAAAATGGATTTGTGGTATGGCAAATGCTAATGGTGGAATTATATATATTGGGAAAGATGATAAAGGAAATGTAATTGGTATAAATAATGCTGTTAAGTTAGTAAAGGAAATTCCAAACAAAATAAGAGACACTATGGGAATTATTCCAGAAGTAAAAGTAGAAGAAGAAAATGATTTACTATATATTGCTATAAAAATAGATAATTATCCAATGCCTATAAGTTATCAAGGAAAATTCTATTTAAGAAGTGGAAGTAATAATCATGAAGTTACAGGTAGTGAACTGGATAAATTTATGTTAGATAGAGTTGGAAAACGTTGGGAAGATTTGCCAGTTAAGAATGCTACTTTTGATGATTTGAGTGAAGAAGCTTTTAAAGTATTCAAAGAAAAAGCTGTAAAAAGTGGACGTCTGAAAAGTGAAGATGTAGAAATTGATAA
>CAMMAC010000012.1 GCA_946493085.1 uncultured Clostridiaceae bacterium | reverse complement strand
GGTAGAGCACCAGTAGGACACGCAGGACCATTAACACCTTGGGGTAAACCAGCATTAGGATATAAGACAAGAAAGAAAAATAAACAATCTGATAAATTTATTGTAAAGAGAAGAAAATAAAAAAGGAGGCAAGTTAAAACATGTCAAGATCAAGCAAAAAGAAACCATTTGTTGCACCAGAGCTTATAAAAAGAATTGATGCAATGAATGAAACTGGAAAAAAAGAAGTATTAAAAACATGGTCAAGAGCATCTACAATCTATCCTCAAATGGTAGGACATACAATAGCTGTTCATGATGGTAGAAAACATGTACCAGTTTATATTACTGAGGAAATGATAGGTCATAAATTAGGAGAATTTGCTCCAACAAGAACATTTAAAGGTCATGCAGGAGAGAAAACAACAACAACTAAGAAATAGAGGAGGGAAATAACGTGGAAAAACAAGACGTTCAAGAAGTGATTATTCCAGAAGCAAGCGCAACACTTAAATATGCTAGAATTTCTAGTAGAAAAGTAAAAATCGTCATTGATTTAATCAGAGGAAAAAGTGTAGATGAAGCTTTAGCTATCGTAAAATATACACCAAAAGCTGCATCTGAAATCATTGAAAAATTATTAAAATCAGCAATCGCTAATGCTGAAAATAACCATCATATGGCACACGAAAAACTATATGTTGCTGAAGTTTATGCAAATCAAGGTCCAACTCTAAAAAGAATTAGACCAGCAGCAAAAGGTTCAGCCGTTAGAATTCGTAAAAGAACAAGCCATATTACAATCGTATTGAGAGAAAGAGATTAAAATAGAGGAGGGAAAATAAAGCAATGGGACAAAAAATGGATCCTCATGGATTAAGAATTGGAGTAATCAAAGACTGGGATTCTAAATGGTATGCAAATAAAAAAGATTTTGCAAATTACCTAGTAGAAGACCATAAAATCCGTGAATATATTAAGAAAAAATTATATGTTAGCGGAATTTCAAAAATTGAAATTGAAAGAACTGCTAAATTCGTAAAAGTAAATGTTTTCACTGCAAAACCAGGTTTAGTAATTGGTAAAGGTGGAAACCTAGCTGAAAACTTAAAAAATGAATTACAAAAAATGATTGGAAAAGAAGTTAATTTAAACATTGTAGAAGTAAAAGATGTAGATACAAATGCACAATTAGTTGCAGAAAATATCGCAGGACAATTAGAAAGAAGAATTTCTTTTAGAAGAGCTATGAAACAATGTATGCAAAAAGCTATGAAAGCAGGAGCATTAGGAATTAAGACTTCTGTATCTGGAAGACTTGGTGGTGCTGACATGGCAAGAACAGAGTTTTATAAAGAAGGAACAATACCACTTCAAACATTAAGAGCAGACATAGATTATGGATTTGCAGAAGCAAATACAACTTATGGAAAAACAGGTGTAAAAGTTTGGATTTATAAAGGAGAAGTTCTTCCTGCGAAAAAGAAAGCAGAAGGAGGGGAAGAGTAATGCCATTAATGCCAAAAAGAACAAAATATAGAAAACAACAAAAAGGTAGAAATAGAGGAAAAGCAACAAGAGGAAATAGAGTAACAGATGGTGAGTACGGTTTAGTTGCATTAGATGCAGGTTTAATTACTACTAACCAAATAGAAGCTGCCCGTGTAGCCATGACTCGTTATATTAAAAGAGGTGGAAAGGTTTGGATCAAAATCTTCCCAGATAAACCAATAACAAAGAAACCAGCAGAAACTCGTATGGGTAAAGGTAAAGGTGCTGTAGAATATTGGGTAGCACCAGTAAAACCAGGAAGAGTTATGTTTGAAATAGCAGGAGTACCTGAAGAAACTGCAAGAGAAGCATTAAGACTTGCAGCTATGAAACTATCTGTTAAGTGTAAATTTGTTAAAAAAGAAACTGAAATAGGTGGTGAAAGTGATGAAGATTAGTAAAATAAAAGAAATGTCTTCACCAGAACTAGAGAAAGAATTAGGAGAATTAAAATCCGAACTATTCAAATTAAGATTTAGTTTAGCAACAAATGGATTAGATAATCCTATGAAAATCAAAGAGGTAAAGAAAGACATTGCAAGAATTAATACTGTATTAACACAAAGAAAGTTAGCAGAAAATAAATAAAGAAAGGAGATAACAATCCATGGAAGAAAGAAATCTTCGCAAAGTAATGATTGGTACAGTTACATCCAATAAAATGGATAAAACAGTAGTTGTAGCAGTTGAAACAAGTGAGAAACACAAAACTTATGGAAAAGTTCAAAAAAGAACATATACATTAAAAGCTCACGATGAAAACAACGAATGCGGTATCGGAGATAAAGTAAAAGTAATGGAAACAAGACCTTTATCAAAAGATAAAAGATTTAGAGTTGTAGAAATCGTAGAAAAGGCAGTTATTAAATAGAATAAAAAAGGAGGTACTAGAAAGTTATGGTACAGCAACAATCTATATTAAAAGTAGCAGACAACACTGGTGCAAAAGAAATTATGTGCATTAGATGTTTAGGTGGTTCTTATAGAAAATATGCTGGAGTAGGAGACGTTATCGTTGCTTCTGTTAAAACAGCAACACCTGGCGGTATTGTAAAAAAAGGTGATGTTGTAAAAGCAGTTGTAGTAAGAACAAAAAAGCCAATTAGAAGAGCTGACGGATCTTATGTAAGATTTGATGAAAATGCAGCAGTTATTATAAAAGAAGATAAAAACCCTAGAGGAACACGTATCTTTGGACCAGTAGCTAGAGAATTAAGAGATGGAGATTATATGAAAATTCTTTCACTTGCTCCAGAAGTTCTTTAGGAATAAGGAAGAAAATATCGATTTTACTATAAGAAAGAGACACCCTTTCTGAAAAGGAAAAAATAAAAAAAGAAGAGGTGAAAAAAGAATGAAAATCAAAAAAGGTGATACTGTAAAAGTTTTATCAGGAAATGATAAAGGAAAAACAGGAGAAGTTTTAGACGTAATACCAAAAACACAAAAAATAGTGGTAAAAGGTGTTAACATTAGAAAAAAACATGTAAAACCAAGAAAACAAGGTGAAGAAGGCGGAATTATACCAGTAGAATGCGCTATTCACAGTAGTAAAGTAAATGTGGTTTGTCCAAAATGTGGAAAGGCTACTAGAATTGGTTATCAAATAGAAAAAGATGAAAAAGTACGTATTTGTAAAAAATGCGGTGCAAAAATAAAATAGTAACGGAAAGGAGGAATACATAATCATGGAAATTTTAAGAGAGCAATATGAAAAAGAAGTTGTTCCAGCAATGATGAAAAAATTTAACTATAAATCCATTATGCAAGTTCCAAAATTAGAAAAAGTAGTGATTAATATAGGATTAGGAGATATCAAAGATAATCCAAAATCATTAGAGAACGCACAAAATGATATTAAAATTATTACTGGGCAAGCACCAGTAGTAACAAAGGCAAAGAAAGCAATCGCTGCCTTCAAAATTAGAGAAGGGGTTAATATGGGATGCAAAGTAACTTTGAGAAAAGGAAAAATGTATGACTTTGTATACAAATTATTTAATGTAGCACTTCCAAGAGTAAGAGATTTTAGAGGAGTATCTAAAGATTCTTTTGATGGTAGAGGAAATTACTCAATGGGTATAAAAGAACAATTAATATTCCCAGAAATCGAATATGATAAAGTAGACAAAATAAGAGGTATGGATATTATCTTTGTTACAACTGCAAAAACAGACGAAGAAGCAAGAGAATTATTAACACTTCTAGGTATGCCTTTTAAAAACTAAGCAAAGTAAATGATAAAAGAAAGGAGAAAGCCCATGGCTAAGAAGTCTTTAAAAGTAAAGCAAGCAAGAGAGCAAAAATATAAAACAAGAGAATATAACAGATGTAAAATTTGCGGAAGACCACATGCTTATATTAGAAAATATGGAATTTGCCGTGTATGCTTTAGAGAATTAGCACACAAAGGCGAAATACCTGGAGTAAAGAAAGCAAGTTGGTAATGCATAAAAGAAGAATAAAGAAAAGGAGGGAAATTCGTTCATGAATACAACTGACCCAATAGCAGATATGCTAACAAGAATCAGAAATGCTAACAGTGCAAAACATAAAACAGTGGATATTCCAGCATCTAATATGAAAAAAGCAATTGCGAATATCTTATTAGAAGAAGGATATATCAAAGAAGTAGAAGAAATTAAAAATGATACACAAGGAATGTTAAGAATTACATTAAAATATGATGAAAAAGGTGCAAGAGTTATCGATGGTTTAAGAAGAATTAGTAAACCAGGATTAAGAGTGTATGCATCTAAGGATGAATTACCAAGAGTATTAAATGGACTAGGAATCGCTTTAATTTCTACATCAAAAGGAATTAAAACAGATAAAGAAGCAAGAGCTGAAGGTCTTGGAGGAGAAGTTCTAGCTTATATATGGTAAGTAAAAAGTGACAATAAAAAGAAGGAGGGAATTGAAAAGATGTCAAGAATAGGAAATAAACCTATTACAATACCAAATGGTGTACAAGTAAAAGTAGAAGACCATCATGTTACTGTAACAGGACCAAAAGGAACATTAGAAAGAGACATTCATAAAAATATGACAGTTTCTGTAGAGGGAAATGTTCTTACTGTAACAAGAGTAAATGATGAACCAGCCAATAAAAGTTTACATGGATTAACAAGAACTTTAATCCAAAATATGATAGAAGGTGTAGAAAAGGAATTTTCAAGAGAACTTCAAATCAATGGTGTTGGTTATAGAGCACAAAAACAAGGAACAAAATTAGTAATGAACTTAGGTTATTCTCATCCAGTAGAGATGGAAGCTCCACAAGGAATTACTTTTGATGTACCAAATGCAAATACCATTATTGTAAGAGGAATTGATAAAGAACTGGTTGGTCAAACAGCAGCAGTAGTAAGAACAAAGAGACCACCAGAAGTATATAGAGGAAAAGGAATTAAATATGCAGAAGAGCATATTAGACGTAAAGAAGGTAAAGCAGGTAAAAAATAAAAAATAAATTAGAAAGCTATTTTATAAAATTAGATTATTTAAGAGACAATAGTCATAAGTTAAAAATAATAGTTACTAATTAGAAAGGAGATTTGCCAGAATGATTACGAAAACAAATAGAAAAGCAACAAGAGAAAGAAGACATGTAAGAGTTCGTAGAAAAATTAGTGGAACAGCAGAATGTCCAAGATTATGTGTGTATAGAAGCAACAAAAATTTATTTGTGCAAGTCATTGATGATGTAGCAGCAAATACTTTGGTAAGTGCATCTACATTAGATAAAGAAATCAAAACAAAACATGCAAATAAGGAAGCTGCAAAAGAAGTAGGTGCCCTAATTGCAAAAAGAGCATTAGAAAAAAATATAGATACAGTAGTATTTGATAGAGGCGGATACATTTATCATGGAGTAGTAAAAGAATTAGCAGAAGCTGCAAGAGAGGCAGGATTAAAATTCTAAAAAATTAAAAAAGAAAATAAAAATCTTTAAAACTAAAATTTAAAGGAGGGAAAACAAGGTGCAAGAAGAAAATACAGCAAATGAATTAAAAGAGAAAGTAGTTGCTATTAATAGAGTTGCAAAAGTTGTAAAAGGTGGTAGAACTTTTAGATTTAGTGCAGTTGTTGTTGTTGGTGATGGTGCTGGACATATTGGTGTTGGAAATGGAAAAGCAGCAGAGGTACCAGATGCTATCAAAAAAGCAATTGAAGAAGCTAAGAAAAACTTAATAGAAGTACCTATCGTAGGAACAACTATACCACATGAATATATCGGAGAATTTGGTAGTGCAAAAGTTATGTTAAAACCAGCTGCAGAAGGTACTGGATTAATCGCTGGTGGTAGCGTAAGACCAGTTTTAGAGCTTGCAGGTTACAGAGACATTCGTACAAAAGTATTAGGAACAAACAATCCTAGAAACGTAGTATATGCTACAATTGAAGGATTAAAGAAAATGCAAACAATTGAGCAAGTAGCTGCTAAAAGAGGTAAAAAAGTAGAAGATATATTATAAAAGTGGAAAACACAAACTGGATAATATAAAGAGGAGGTGTCATCGCACAATGAAGTTAGGCGAATTAAAACCAGCACAAGAAACAGAAAATAGAAAAAGAGTTGGACGTGGAATTGGTTCAGGTCTAGGTAAAACATCTGGTAGAGGTCATAAAGGACAAAATGCAAGATCAGGTGGAGGAGTAAGACGTGGATTTGAAGGTGGTCAAACACCATTATATAGAAGATTACCAAAAAGAGGATTTACAAATATTCATGCTAAGAAATATACAGAAGTTACCTTAAATATGCTTAACAAATCAAGTAAAGAAGAAGTTACTGCAGAAACATTAGTAGCTGACGGTATTATTTCAAAAGTAAATGATGGAATTGTTATCCTAGCAACAGGAAATCTAGAGAAAAAATTAACTGTTAAAGCTGTAAGATTCACAAAAGCTGCCAAAGAAAAGATAGAAGCTTTAGGTGGAAAGGCAGAGGTGATATAATTGTTTAAAACCATTAAAAATGCCTTAAAAACACCAGACGTACGTAAAAAATTAATGTACACATTATTACTAATCGTTATTTTTAGATTAGGATGTTACATTACTGTACCAGGAGTAGATTCTTTTCAATTAGCAGAAGCTTTTTCAGGACAAGGAATCTCGTCATTAATAGATATGATATCTGGAGGTGCATTCTCTAGATTATCTATCTTTGCTATGTCTATTAGCCCATATATTACAGCATCTATTGTGATACAATTGTTAGGAATGGTAATACCTTCTTTAGAAAGATTAATGAAAGAAGGAGGAGAAGATGGTAGAAACAAAATTAATCGTTATACCAAAATTCTTACCATTGTCTTAGCTCTTATTGAAGGAGTAGGAGTATATCTTGCTTATCGTTCTTCTGGAATTTTTATTGATACAGGATTTGTAACAGGAGCAACAGTTGTTATTTCCTTAATGGCAGGAACAGCATTACTTATGTGGCTAGGAGACCAAATTACCAACAAAGGAATTGGTAATGGAATTTCTATTATCATCTTTGTAGGTATTATAGCAGGTCTACCAAGTGGAGTAGTTAGTATTTGGAATCTAATCTTTGAAGGAGGAGTATTCTCCACAACAGGATTATTAACAGCGCTTGGAATTATTATAGGAGCTATTATCTTAGTAGCAGGAGTTGTATTTGTACAACAAGCAGAAAGAAAAGTACCAGTACAATATTCTAAAAGAGTAGTTGGAAGAAAAATGGTGGGAGCACAAAACACACATATACCATTGAAACTAGCAATGGCAGGTGTTATGCCAATTATCTTTGCATCCTCATTTATGACATTTCCTGCTATGATTATTCAAATGTTTGTACCAGATATAGCAAGTCAAACAGGATTTTGGAATGTAATATATAATTTCTCTATGGCAACATCTTCATCTAGCGTAGGAATTGGTTATACTATTGCAAACGCAATCGTATATTTGTTGTTAATTATAGGATTTACTTATTTCTATACTTATGCAACATTCAATCCAGCAGAAGTATCTAATAATATCAAGAAAAATGGAGGATTTATACCAGGAATTCGTGCAGGAAAACCAACAACAGACTATTTAGCATCTATTATCTCAAAACTAACATTATTTGGGGGATTTTTCCTAGCAGTGATTGCTATCCTACCAATGCTTATGAGATTTACAAGTCTAAACTTAGCCTTTGGTGGAACATCTATCTTGATTGTAGTAGGAGTTGCATTAGAGACAGTACAACAATTAGAATCACAACTTGTTATGAGACATTATAAAGGATTCTTAGAATAAAAAAATAAACTTGAACTTTGGGGACGTTCCTTAAAGTTCATTTTTTTGACAATTTAGGGACGTTCTTTAAATTGCAAAACATTATGGAAATAAATGACCAATTAAAAAGGAAAATATAAGAAAAAAGAACAAGATAAAGATATAATAAGCTCTGTAAAAAATAGAACAAGGGGGATAAAAGAATGCAAAAGAATAAACAAAGAGGAATTACGTTAATTGCTTTAGTAGTAACAATTATTATACTAATTATTTTAGCAGGTGTCAGTATTCAAATGATAGTAGGAGAAGATGGTTTAATTACTATGGCAAAGAACGCCAAAGAGAATACCGGATTAGCAGAGATACAAGAAGAAAAAGGAATGAATGAATTAACGAAGGATATGAATAATTATGTACCGATGAAAGTAGCAGAAGCAAGACAAAAAGGTGAGTTTTTTTATGAGGATACATTATTAGAAGATGATTTAGGAAATAGGTTGAAAGTACCTAATGGATTTAAAGTGGCATCTGATTCAGCAACGAAAGTAGAAGACGGAGTGGTAATAGAAGATAGTGACGGAAATCAGTATGTATGGATACCTGCAAAAACAGGAGAAGGAATAATTATCCATACGACTGTTGGAAATAGAAGAATGATTTATACGAGAGTTGTATATAGTAAGAATATACCAACAGAAGAGATAGATGAAGAAACCAATAGTAAAAAGATAATTCATTCCGATACTATTAACCATTATTATACACAAGCAATGTCAAGTGATGAAGAAAAAAGTGTAGATGCAAATGGCGGATACTATATAGGAAGATATGAGGCAGGAGATAAAGAGTCAACAGAGGCAAAAAAAATGAGAACGGCTACTTCAAATCAAGAAAACACAATAACGATAAAAAAAGGACAAGCGCCATATAATTATGTTACATATACAAATGCCAAAAAATTAGCAGAGAATATGGGTACTGTACAAGAATATACTACTACAGAAACAAAATTACCAAGTAGTTATGCATGGGATACAGCAATAAGTTTAATACAAATAAAAAATAATGATTATGGACAAGTTTCAGAAGAAGGAAATTATAAAGATACTACTTTTTCTTATATAGACGTAGCAGGAACAGAGCAAATTAAAGAAATTAAAGAACCTGGTGTTGTGGTTACGACAGGTCAAACGATAGCAGTAAGTAATATTTATGATTTAGGCGGAAATATGAGAGAATATACTACAGAAGAGTATTCTGATGAGACTCTTCCAGTTACAGATAGAGGCGGATACTTTAATTGTAATTCTTTTGATTTTGCTGCGGGCTATCGAGATTATAATGATGGTACAGGAGCAGATAAGTATGGGATGAGAGTGGCTTTGTATTTTAAGGTAGAAAATGAATAAAAGAGAAAATGCGTATCATGCAAAGAAAATAAAACCACATTTTACATATTATGTAAAATATGGTGTAATAATAGATAGGAGATTTGTATTATAATTTCCAAAAATAAAAGGAAAGGAAAAGGAGAATAATGAAGAAAAGGAGTATTTGGAACATTTTAAAGATTAAACGGTACAGATTTGAAGAAAATGTAATTTCAATATTAATTGCCGTGTTTGTGGTTGCTATAATGTGGATAGCTAAACTTAGTTGGGATATTAGTGACATACAATGGCAAGATGTTTCTATCACTCCTATAATGATGGAGACAGAAGAAAGTAACAACTAAATAAGAAGCAAGGAGAAAGCAATGCAATCTCTTTGCTTTTCTCCTTTTAGAGGAATCTCTGCAATTTAAGGAACGTCCCTAAATTGCAAAAAATAAAATAGAGGAACTGTGAAAAAGAAAAAGAATATACTTGCACAATTGATGCAAATATACTATAATACAAAAAGCAACTTGCAGGAAAAGTCTTTCCTATGTCTAACGAGGAAAGAACTCTCTGTAAACATTTTTTTAATTCATAAGGGAGGTATCAGGATGGAAAAAGAAACCATGAAACAAGTTGTGAAACAAATTAATCGGAAAATTGTACACTATCGGGAAGAGTTAGAATACTACTTGGAGAAAAAATATACAGATATTCATATGTACAATTCTTCGGCAGCTGTAACTCTGGATAACATGTGGATTGAAAAGAATGAAATCATAATAGCTATGTTATTGCTCATAAAAAGAGAATTTAAGAAAAATGGAGCAAGCTACGAGGTATTGAAAGTTCAGGGGTACAAGCTAAATGATGCTTGGGTTTATCAAGAACTTAATAAAACCCTAAAATGTTTAAGAGAGTTGTTTGGTATTACTTTTAACATAAAGGAAGAAGAGGATAAAATTTATATATTCCTTTAAAAAAGTAATTATCCATGAGTTTTACGAAAAGGCGAGCCAAAATTGGCTTGCCTTTTCGGGCAAAAAATGCTATAATAAATCTAGTTGTGATTTGTAAAACATAGGAAGAGGAGGAAAAAAATGTATATTGTTATGCTAGGAAAACCTGGTTCAGGAAAAGGAACCGTTGGAAAAATGTTGTCAGAGGCTTTGCATATGATACACATTTCTAGTGGAGAGTTATTTAGAAGTTATATCAGTAGAGCTGGAGATATTGGAAAACAAATAGAAGAATATGTAGCAAAAGGAGAATTAGTGCCAGACGAACTTGCTATCCAATTAGTGGAAAAGAGATTATTGGAGCCAGATTGTAAAAATGGAGTTATACTAGATGGTTTCCCAAGAACAGTGAAACAAGCAGAAGCTTTAGATAAATTTTTAAAAGAACATCACCAAAAAATAAATATTGCAGTGGAATTGGATTTGTCTGATGAAGATATTATAGATAGAATTGTAAAAAGAAGAGTATGTTCTAATAAAGACTGTAGAGAGGTATATAATTTAGAATTTAAAAAGCCAAAAGTAGAAGGAATTTGTGATGTTTGTGGAAGTACTTTAGAGCAAAGACCGGATGATAGTATAGAAACTGTAAAACAAAGATTACAAGTACATTATGAAACAGCAGGAAAATTAGTTGAGTATTATAAAGCACAAGATTTATTATATACAGTTAAATTAAATATTCATTCTGGAAAAACTTCAGAGGATGTAGCAAAAGAGGTAGAAAAATATTTAGAAACAAATCAATCATAAAAGGCAATAGAAGGGAAGTAAAAAAGCAATGGTAACCATTAAATCAAAACAAGAAATTGTAAAAATGAGAGAAGCATGCAGAGTAGCCTACTTAGCACAAAAAGCAGTAGAAGAGGCTATAAAGCCAGGAATTTCTACATGGGAACTAGATAAAATAGCAGAAAGAGAAATGAGAAAAAATGGAGCAATTCCGGCAGAAAAAGGATATCCTAGTGGCGTAAAAGGAATTCCACCATTTCCAGGAGCTATTTGTGCATCCGTAAATGATGAAGTTATCCATGGAATACCTTCCAAAAAAGTAATTTTAAAAGAAGGAGATATTATCAGTGTGGATTTAGTTGCTTATAAAGATGGATTTCATGGAGATTGTGCTAGAACTTATACAGTAGGAAAAATTGATAAAGAAACGAAAAAGTTAATAGATGTAACAAAGGAAGCATTCTTTGTAGGCATTCAATATGCGAAAAAAGGAAATCGTTTAGGAGATATTTCTCATAATATAGGAGAATATGTAGAAAAAAATGGTTTTAGTGTGGTAAAAGAATTTCAAGGACATGGTATAGGAAGACAAATGCACGAAGATCCTGGTATTCCAAACTATGGAAAGGCAGGAAGAGGAATTACATTAGAACCAGGAATGACGCTTGCTATAGAACCTATGGTAATCTATGGTTCAGACGGTATTTTGCAATTAGATGATGGTTGGACAATCATTACAGAAGATGGAAGTATGGCAGCACATTATGAAAATACAATATTAATTACAGAAAATGAACCAGAAATATTGACATTACTATAAAAATGTTGTATACTAATTAAGCTAATTAGTGTATCCTTGGCAAAAAGGGTATACATTATGTCGTTTGAAATTGCAAAAATGTTGGAGGGGAAACATGGCAAAGGAAGATGTAATTGAAATTGAAGGAACGGTAGTGGAAGCATTGCCTAATACAAATTTTAAAGTGGAATTAGAAAATGGGCATCAAATATTAGCTCATATTTCAGGAAAATTAAGGATGAATTATATTAAAATATTGCCAGGAGATAAAGTAAAAGTAGAGCTTTCACCATATGACCTAACAAGAGGTAGAATTACATGGAGAGCCAAATAAACTTTGATTAACCCAAAATAATATAGATATAACATCTAAACAGGAGGTGTATAAGGATGAAAGTAAGAGCATCAGTAAAGAAAATATGTGACAAATGCAAAATTATTAAAAGAAAAGGTGTGATTAGGGTAATATGCGAAAACCCAAAACACAAACAAAGACAAGGGTAACCAAATAAAAAATTTGATATTAACACAAGTCTAGAAGCGGCTGTAAGTTTTTTAAAAAAACTTATATGATAGATTTGTGTTTATATACATGTCTAAGAGAAGTCTAAAGATTGGCAATCCTTAGCCAATGCATTTCACCTTTAGATATTGGAATAGACAACTAAAATAATAAAATGATGAAGAAAATTTGATGGAGGTGCTAAAAAAATGGCTCGTATAGCAGGAGTTGATTTACCTAGAGAAAAAAGAGTAGAAATAGGTTTAACTTACATTTATGGAATAGGATTAAGTAGTTCACAAAAAATTCTAAAAGAAGCAGGAGTTAATCCAGACACAAGAGTAAAAGACCTAACAGGAGATCAAGAGCAAGCAATCAGAAAAGCTATGGAAGGATACGTTGTAGAAGGAGACTTAAGAAGAGAAGTAGCTTTAAACATTAAAAGATTAACAGAAATTGGTTGCTATAGAGGACTAAGACATAGAAGAAGTCTTCCAGTAAGAGGACAAAGAACAAAAACAAATGCTCGTACAAGAAAAGGTCCTAGAAAATTAGTAAGTAAAAGCAAAAAATAAAGTGTAAATTAAAGGAGGTAAGCTTTAAAATGGCAAAAGCTGTAACAAAAAGAACAACACCTAGAAGAAGAGATAGAAAAAACATCGAAAAGGGTATGGCTCATATACATTCTAGTTTTAATAATACAATTGTAACCATCACAGATGTACAAGGAAATGCAATTTCTTGGGCAAGTGCTGGTGAACTTGGATTTAAAGGTTCAAGAAAAAGTACACCATTTGCAGCAGGAGAAGCTGCAGAAACAGCTGCTAAAGCAGCAATGGAACATGGTCTAAAAACAGTAGAAGTATTTGTAAAAGGACCAGGTTCAGGAAGAGAAGCAGCAATTCGTTCTTTACAATCAGCAGGATTAGAAATTAGTAGCATTAAAGATGTTACACCAATCCCACACAATGGTTGTAGACCACCAAAAAGAAGAAGAGTATAGAAGAATCCCTTAAGCAAAAGGGATGAAAATTAGAAGGAGGGAAATAAAAAAATGGCAAGATACAAAGATGAACAATGCCGTATTTGCCGTAGAGAAGGACAAAAGTTATTCTTAAAAGGTTCAAGATGTTATACAGACAAATGCAGTATTTCTAGAAGAAATTATGCACCTGGACAAAATGGACAAAAAAAGAAGAAACTTTCTGAATATGGTACACAATTAAGAGAAAAACAAAAAACAAGAGCATATTATGGAATAGGAGAAAAACAATTTAGAAAATATTTTGAAATGGCTTCTAATAGTAAAGGAATTACTGGTGAAAGATTATTACAAATCCTAGAAAGTAGATTAGATAATGTTGTATACAGATTAGGATATGGAAGTTCCAGAGCACAAGCTAGAATGTTAATTACACATGGAGCTTTTGAAGTAAATGGACATAAAGTAGATATTCCATCTTACTTAGTAAAAGCTGGTGATGTTATAAAAGTAAGAGACATTAGAAAAGATAATGGAGCTATCAAATTAAATGTAGAAGAAAATGCAGCAAGACCAGTTCCAGCTTGGCTAGAGAAAGATGCAGAAACTTTAAGTGGTAAAGTGGTAAGACTTGCATCTAGAGAAGAAGTAGATCTTCCAATTGAAGAACATTTAATCGTAGAGTTTTACTCTAAATAATAAGATAGAAATATCTTTTAAAAATGTATATTATATTTTGAGAAGTATAGTAATAGGGGAAAAGAAAAAAGAAAATGGGCATGAAACTAACCTTACGTATACGACTTCTAAAAATAGGAGGTAAAAATGATAGAATTTGAAAGACCAAATATTAAATGCTTAGAGATAGATAACGAAAATAATTATGCGAAATTTGTTTGTGAACCATTAGAGCGTGGTTATGGAGTAACAATAGGAAATTCTTTAAGAAGAATTTTACTTTCTTCCTTACCAGGTGCTGCTATCACAAGCGTAAAAATAGAAGGCGTAGTTCATGAGTTTTCTACTATACCTAATGTAGTAGAAGATGTACCAGAGATAATTGTGAATTTAAAACAAGTTAGATTAAAATTACATGATAATGAAGAAAAAAGCATCAGAATAGACTTTAAAGGAGAAGGAGAGGTAAAAGCAGGAGATATTATTACAGACAGTACTGTAGAAATCTTAAATCCAGATTTACATATTGCTACTTTATCAGAAGGAGCACACCTTCAAATAGAAATGACAGCTAATATGGGAAGAGGATATAATTCTGCTGAAAAGAATAAAAAAGATAATCAACCTTTAGGAGTTTTACCAATTGACTCTATCTATACACCAGTAAAGAAAGTAAACTATGCTGTAGAAAATACAAGAGTTGGACAAAATATCGATTATGATAAATTAACCATCGAATTATGGACAGATGGAAGTTTAGCTCCTTATGAAGCATTAAGCTTAGCAGCAAAAGTAATGACTGGACATCTAGAATTATTTATCGATTTATCAGAAACTGCTAAAAATACGCAAGTAATGATAGAAAAAGAAGAAAATAAGAAAGAAAAAGTATTAGAAATGTCTATTGAAGACTTAGAATTATCTGTAAGATCATTCAACTGCTTAAAGAGAGCTGGAATCTCTACAGTAGAAGATATTACAAATAAGACAGAAGCCGAAATGATGAAAGTGAGAAATTTAGGAAAGAAATCCTTAGATGAAGTAACTTATAAATTACATTCCTTAGGATTAGACTTTGCTAAAGAAGAAGAGTAAAATTAAAAAAAGGAGGAAATAAAGTTGGCAACGAATAGAAAATTAGGTAGAACAACAGACATTCGTTTAGCTATGCTAAGAAGTCAATTAACAGATTTAATTTTGCATGAAAAAATAGAAACAACAGAAGCTAGAGCTAAAGAAGTAAAAGCAATGGCAGATAGTATTATTGCTTTAGCAGTAAAAGAAAAAGATAACTTTGAAAAAGTAAAAGTAAAAGTTGTAAAAGCAAAATTAGATAGCAAGGGAAATAAAGAAACAGAACTTGTAAAAAGCAAAAATGGTAAAGAATATTTAAGAGTTGTAAAAGAAGAAACAACTGAAGAAAGACAAAAAGATATGCCATCTAGATTAAATGCAAGAAGAAAAATGATGAAAATGCTTAATAAAGTAAAAGATGAAAAAGGAAATAACATCGATTTACCTGCTAAATTATTTAATGAAATAGCACCAAAATACGAGGGAAGAGTTGGTGGATACACACGTATTATCAAAACAGGACCACGTAGAGGAGATGCAGCAGAAGTAGTTATTTTACAATTAGTATAAAAAAAGAAAAACCTAATATTTTGTTAGGTTTTTTTATTTATTATAAGTATATTTTTAAAATGTATTTTCTCACATGAAATATGATAAAGATAGATAAAAATTCTATATTATATGCACACTAAAAATAGGTGTCCTCTTTAGCGGATTTATAATAGGATACCTTATTTTTTAGGCGTTTTTTGCTTGTTGTTCTCTTTCTTCAAAAAATTTTTCAATAGGAATTTCTAATACATGACTGATCTTCCATAAAGTATAAATGCTAATACCTTGGTGAATATGTGTACTTTCCAAATTTCCAATTAACGAGGTGGAAACATCTACTTTTTCAGCTAAATTTTCTTGTGTCATTTTTCCTTTTTCTAAACAATATAGTCTGCGGTAATATTTTACATTCTGACCAATCACATAAAATAATTCTGCTTGTTGTGCTTCATTTGCTTCGTCTAATTCGTCCATTTTTTACTCCTTTTTTTATTATCATTAATGATAATATTTTCTCACGAATGTAAGAAAAAACAATATATTTAAAATGATATAATATCACCAAAAATGATAAATAAAGCAATTATGAGACTTATAAGTAAAAATTAACAAAACAGCATTTTTGAACAAGTTTTCGAAAAATATTCAAAAAAAGATTGACAAAACAAAAATTTGGTATATAATAAGAATATACGAACATAAATTTGTATGGAGGTAATATATGATTACAACAATACATATTAAAAATATAGGAATTATAGAAGATATTACAATTGATTTTAATCAAGGACTAAATGTACTTACAGGAGAAACAGGAGCAGGAAAAACTTTAATGATAGATTCCCTTGCTATACTAGCAGGTGGTAGATTTTCCAAAGAGATGATACGTAAGGGAGAAGAATATTCTTATGTAGAAGCATGTTTTTTTCTACCAAATCATGAAAATGCAATAGAAGGAAATGTGATTATATCTAGAGAAATCTCCACAAATGGAAGAAATATGTGCAAAATAAATGGAAGAATGGTAACTGTAAACGAATTAAAAGCATTTATGAAGTCTGTTATAGATATCCATGGGCAACAGGACAATCAAGTAATATTAGATAGAAGTTCTCATTTAGGATATTTGGATAGCTTTATTGGAGCAGAAATAAAACCATTAAAAGAAGAATATAGAAAGCAGTACAACCAATATTGTGAGATAAATCGATTATTAGCAGAAAATTATGGAGATGAAACAGAAAAAGAAAGAAAATTAGACTTATTAAAATATCAATTAAAAGAAATTCAAGTAGCAGGCTTAAAGGTGGGCGAAGAAGAGGAATTAGAAGAAAAACATAGAAAAATGATGTATGCAGAAAAGGTAATGCAAAACCTAGCTGAGGCAAATGAAGCATTGAGTAATCAAACAATAGATAGTGTAAATATAGCTATTAGAGCATTAGAAAAAATAGAAGAGATAGATGGTAATTATGCAGAAAAATTAGTAAACTTAAAAAATATATATTATGAAGTGCAAGAGCTGACCAGAGATATTTCTTCTATGCAAGAAGAGGACGAATGGGATGCTAGAGAACAAGAAGCAGTAGAAGAACGATTAGATACTTTGTTTTCCTTAAAAAGAAAATATGGAAATAGTATAGAAGCAGTTATGGAATATGCAGAAAAATTAGAAAAACAAATAGAAGAAATAGAGAATATGGATGAAATCAATCAAAAGAGGAGAAAAGAACTAGTAGAAATAGAAAAAACCTTGCAACAATTAGCAGATAATATGCATGAAATTAGAGAAAAATATGCAAAAAAATTATCTCATTTAGTGAATCAGGAATTATCCGACTTGGAAATGAAACAAGCACAATTTACAGTAGAAATAAAAAAAGAAAGCAAATATCAGAAAAATGGAATGGATGAAGTAGAATTTTATATTTGTACCAATGTAGGAGAAGAAGCAAAGCCACTTATCAAAATTGCATCAGGAGGAGAAATGTCTAGAATTATGCTTGCTATTAAGTCAGTTCTTGCTGAAATAGATAGAGTGCCTGTTTTAATTTTTGATGAAATAGATACAGGAATTAGTGGTATAGCGGCCAATGCAGTAGGTCAAAAAATGAAAAAAATAGCTAAATATCATCAAGTATTATGTATTACCCATTTGGCAAATATTGCAGCTAAGGGAGATTATAACTATTATATATCTAAAAAAGTAAAAGAAAATCATACAATAACACAAATAGAACAATTAAATGAAGAAAGAACATTACAAGAAATAGCAAGAATTGCAAGTGGAGATGTTTCAAAAATATCTATAGAACATGCACAAGCTCTAAGAAAAGCAGTATAAACTTGCCGATAGGGAGAAATAAAAGAAAATTGTAATAGCAAAATAAGGAAAAAGTAAAATAAGAGGTTTACATTTTCCTTATTTTGCTATATAATAAATACGTAAAATTTGAAAATAAGGAGAGGAAAATATGGAAGAAACAATGCAGTCAGAAGAAGAGTTAAATCAATTATTACAAATAAGAAGAGATAAACTAAATAAATTGAAAGAAGAAGGAAAAAATCCTTTTGAAATTCGTAAATTTAATAGAACACATACCAGTCAAGAAATAAAAGACCATTATGAAGAATTAGAAGGAAAAGATGTTACAATAGCAGGAAGAATGATGGCAAAAAGAATTATGGGAAAAGCATCTTTTTGTCATATTCAAGATGGAGAAGGTAGAATTCAAAGTTATGTAAGCATTAACGAATTAGGAGAAGAAGCTTACAAACAATTTAAAGAAGATGATATAGGAGATATTATAGGAATTACAGGTTTTGTATTTAAAACAAAAACAGGAGAAATTTCTATTCATGCAAAAGAAGTAACGCTACTTAGTAAATCATTAAGACCACTTCCAGAAAAATTTCATGGATTAAAAGATACCGACTTAAGATATCGTCAAAGATATGTAGATTTAATTATGAATCCAGAAGTAAAAAATACTTTCTTAACGAGAATACAACTTTTAAAAACAATCAGAAGCATCTTAGATGAAAAAGGATATTTAGAGGTAGAAACACCTATTTTAAATACGATAGCAGGAGGAGCAACAGCAAGACCATTTATTACGCACCATAATGCCTTAGATATCGATATGTATTTAAGAATTGCAAATGAATTATATCTAAAGAGATTAATTGTAGGTGGATTTGAAAAAGTATATGAAATGGGAAGAATGTTTAGAAATGAAGGAATGGATATTAAACATAATCCAGAGTTTACTAATATAGAGTTGTATGCTGCTTATGAAGATTATAACGATATGATGAACATTACAGAAGAATTGATTTCTAAAACAGCAGAAAAAGTATTAGGCACTACAAAAATTACTTACCAGGGTACAGAAATTGACTTAACACCATCATGGAAAAGAATTTCTATGATAGATGCCATCAAAGAAGTAACAAGTGTAGATTTTAATGAAATTCATTCTGACGAAGAAGCAAAACAAGTAGCAGATAATTTAAAAGTAGAGTTAGACCCATTAAAATTAACTAGAGGAGAAATTATTAATCAAGTTTTTGAAGCAAAAGTAGAAGAAACATTAATACAACCAACTTTTGTTTATGATTATCCAGTAGAAGTTTCTCCATTAACAAAAAGAAAACCATCAGACCCAAGATTAACAGAAAGATTTGAGTTATTTATAGGCGGAAGAGAATATGCAAATGCTTATTCAGAACTAAATGACCCAATTGACCAATATGAAAGATTTAAGAAACAAGTGGAAGCAAGAGAAGCTGGAGACGAAGAAGCTAATATGATGGATGATGACTTTATTATGGCACTAGAATATGGTATGCCTCCTACAGGTGGTTTAGGTATTGGAATTGATAGATTAATTATGCTTTTAACAGATTCTGCTTCTATTAGAGATGTATTATTATTCCCAACAATGAAACCAATAAATAACGCTTAAAAAGTTTCAATACAATAAAATGTAATTACAAAGAAATGAGGAGAATAACTATGCAAAAAGAATTAAGTGATTTTTTAAAAGTAGCTTATGAACATGGGAAGGTTAAAGAGTTAAAGGATGCATTTGAAGAATATCCTGTGGATGAAGAATGGCACAAAGGAAAATTAGAAAATGTATTAAATGAAGATAATACATCCTATAATCATTATGAAATTGGAGATATTGTTTTTGTTAAAGAATATAGTTATTCTGATGGAAAAATAGGAAATAATCATTTCTTTGTAATAATAGACCAAGATAATACTGCTGTTCCAATAGAAAATTTTGGTATGCTTGTGTCCTCTAATTTAGATAAATTAAGATTTAAGTCTAATAAATTATTAGAAAAAGATGCAATGAATAATTTATATAAAGATAGTTTAGTAAAAACGGAATTTGTATATAAAATATCAAATGAACAAATAATTTTTAAAATTGGTATTGTCAGTTACGAAAAAATAGAAGAATATAAGAAAAGTTTTTATGATAATTTAAAGGATGAAAATACTAATTAGAACAAACTGTTTTAACAAATTTAATCTGGTAGCATTAAAATAGCAGTTTTTGTATACTAAAAACAACATCAATCATTGACAATGAAACAGGTTGTATAAAATTGATAAAAAGTTCAATAAAGCCAATAAACTAATTTAATAAGTTTTAATAAATGCTAAGGAAGGAGAAAAATGATGAAGATATCTATTAATGCTATGCAAAAATTATCCAAAATAAAAAATTCAGCATATGATGCCATTAAAATAGAATATCTGTACCATTCCAATAAACTAGAAGGAAGTACTTTTAGTAAGGAAAATTTAATAGATCTTTTAGAACAAAAGAAAGTTAATCGGTGAGCATTTTTTAGACGATGTAATAGAAACAAAAAATTCATTAGAATTATTTGATAATGTTATTCAGACACTAAAAGAGCCATTTGATAAATATCTGTTATGGGAATGGCATAGATTATTAAAAAAAGGAACTGTAGATGAAGAAATAGACAATGTTGGAAAATGGAAAAAATATGAAAATAGACTTTCAAAAACAGACTTAAAATTATGTGAACCATATTTGGTTGAAAATAGCATATTTAATTTACTAGAAGATTGGAAAGAAAGTAAAAAAGATATTTATGCCATAGCTGATTTTCATCAAAAATTTGAACATATACATCCTTTTCAAGATGGCAATGGAAGAATTGGAAGATTTATTATACTAAGGCAGTGCATAGAAAATGCTGTTGACCTTATTGCCATTGATGACCAATATAATAAAGAATATAGAGAAGCTTTGTATGAAGCACAAACAACGGAAAATATAGAACCATTGGTTGAAGTTTTCAAAAAATGTCAAATAAGACTTGATGAAAAATTATCAAGCTACCATTCTACAATCATGCAAGTATCAGAGGAAGTCGATTAAAAAATAGTCGACTTCGTTTCTATAAGGAAACTAATGATAGAAGAAATGCAATAGCACAGAATACAAAAAGTTAATTATCAAGTAGTAATATATTAAAGAATTTGCGTAAGAATGTAAAGACAAGAAAGGAAAGAAAATGATAAATTCAAATGATTATGAAGAAGTATATGAAATATTATCACAAATGGATAAATCAATTGTAATGAAAATACCAATAGTTATATTGAGAAATATAAGAGAAAAAAGAAATAAAGATTATATATCTCAAATAGATAAGAATGACCTATTTAATTTAGAAAATATGTCCGAAAACACAAAAAATATATTGGCATGGATAGATGTAAATTACTGGATGAATAAAGAAAAGAAAAAAATATTAGAAAATGAAATTTTATTTAGAAATATGGAGGAAGAAAAATTAAAGAAAGAAAAATATGATTCAGAAACCTTTAAAAACAATAGAGAAAAAATAAATGAATTGTTTACCAGAAAAAATAAGGAGTGAAGTTATGGATATAAAAATGAATATGGGGTTAATGAAAAAAATATATGGTGACGAGATAGAAGAAGTTATAGAAAAGAATATGGAAAATATAGAAAGCAATATAAAAACATTAAAAGAATTAAAATTTGAAAGTATACAAGGAATTTTTGAAATGTATCCTGAAATCTTTATGAACTTTCCAAATCAATTTAAAGAAAAAATGAAAAGCTTAAAAAATATATATGGAGACAATTATGTAAAAATAATAGAAGAAGATTTAACGAATATAGAAGTGTTAGAAAAATAGGAAGGAAAAAATAATGATAACAGAAATACAATTAAAAGTATTATGTACAGAATATGGAATAGAATATGAAAAACTAATAAAAGGAAATAAAGATAGTATATTCCAATATGGAGATTATGAAGAAATAAGAAAAACACTAAATTATTTAAGAGAAGAATTAAAAATAGAACCAAAAAATATAGAAAAATGTCCAAGTATATTATATTTCTTAACGCAAGAACTAGAGAAAAATTGGAATTTTCTAAAACAGAAAGAAATAACTATATCAAATGTAGAAAAGTGTTTACATGTATTGTCTACACCACATGAAGAATTAAAAAAGACATATAGCTATATAATAAGTAATTATGGAATAAGATATTTAAATGCTCAAACATCGATATTAGGAGTATCAGTAAAAAGAATACAAGAAATAGAACAAAGATTTAAAGGAGAATTTAGACCTAAAAATTTTTTACAAGCCGCATATTCAAGATTTTCAATAGACAAGATAGAAGAAATTGTGAAAACATGTAAAGAAAATAGAATAGAAATAACAGGAAGTGTATTCAGAAAAACAGCAGAAGAAATAGAAGAAATTGTGAAAATATGTAAAGAAAATAGAATAGAAATAACAGGAAGCGTATTTTTAAAAACAGCGGAAGAAATAGAAGAAATAATAGAAGTATGTAAAACGAATGGAATAGAAATAGCAGGGAACATATTTTTAAAAACAGCAGACGAGATAGAAAAAATTGTGAAAATATGTAAAGAAAATAGAATAGAAATAACAGGAAGTGTATTCAGAAAAACAGCAGAAGAAATAGAAAAAATAATAGAAGTATGTAAAGCGTATGAAATAAAAATAACAGGAAGTATATTTTTAAAAACAGCAAGCGAAATAGAAAAAATAATAGAAGTATGTAAAGCAAATGAAATAAAAATAACGGGAAGTATATTTTTAAAATCTGCAAATGAAATAGAAAAAATTGTAGAGGTATGTAAAAGAAACAAAATAAAAATAACAGGAAGCGTATTTTACAAAACAGCAGAAGAAATAGAAAAGATTGTAGAAGTGTGTAAAGCAAATGGAATAAAAATAACAGGAAATATATTTAAAAAAACAGCAGAAGAAATAGAAAAAATTGTAGAAATATGTAAAAGAAACGAAATAGAAATAACAGGAAGTGTATTTTACAAAACAGCAGACGAGATAGAAAAAATAGTAGAAGTATGCAAAGCAAATGGAATAAAAATAACAGGAAGTATATTTTTAAAAACAGCAGACGAGATAGAAAGAATAGTAGAGGTATGTAAAAGAAACAAAATAGAAATAACAGGAAGTGTATTTTATAAAACAGCAGAAGAAATAGAAAAAATAGTAGAAGTATGCAAAGCAAATGAAATAGAAATAACAGGAACTATATTTTTAAAATCTGCAAACGAATTAGAAGAAAATATAGAGTATATTAGAGAAAATTTTGGGGAGCAATACTTGAAACCACTAATAATATCTAAAAGTAATAAAAACTTGAAAGTAATACTGCCATATTTGAAAGAAAGAGGGGGATTGCAAACTGTAATAAAAAGTCCATCTATCTTAAAACTAACGATAGAAGAAATAAAAGAAAGAGAAAAATATATAGAACAGAAGGGAGAAACAGTTTTAGATAAAGATGGAGAAAGATTTAATAGTATATTTGCACTATCAAGAAAAAAATTTAAAGAAAGAGAAAAGAAGAAAAAACCAAGTAATAAAGAATTCGAAGAAGCAGTAGGAAAGGAAACTTTAATTAGTGCGTTGCAAGATAGATTACAACTAGGAGAAGAATTGAGAAATACAATTGAACAAAGTAGAAGTTAATAAAGGAGTATTAGATAGAATAGTGCAACCATAGTTAAATGTTACGTAAATTTCTACATTAACGCCAAATTTTGCTTTTTAAAGAATTTTGTGCTATAATATGCATATAGGTAAAAATAAGGAATAAAAAGTGTAGCCATCGCACTTTTTATTTTTTTAGCTTTAAATAGTAAAATAAGTAAAAGTAAAATTATTTACAAATAATTGAATTTTAAAAGGAAATATGATATAGTAGGAAAAGCAATCCAACAAAGAAATAATCACTTTCTGAAATAGAAGGATAGTGGAAGTGCAGGATAATAGGTTTCTCAAAGATAATAGAAGAATTATACTATTTTAAAAGGATACCTATAAAATATGAAATCATAAAAAAGGAGAATAATATGTTTGGATTTACATTTGATAGAAGAATGCTATATGTAATTATGGCAATATTAATTATTATGATGTTAGGGAGATATTTAAGTAACCCGGCAGAATTATTAAATTTATTGTTAACCGTACCAGGAGTATTAATAGCTATTACTTTTCATGAGTACGCACATGCCTTTGCAGCAGATAAATTAGGAGATGATACTCCAAGAAGACAGGGAAGACTTACCTTAAATCCTTTTGCCCATTTAGACCCAATAGGTTCTATCATGCTTCTTTTTGCGGGATTTGGATGGGGAAAGCCAGTAGAAGTTAGCCCTAGAAATTATACTAGAAAAATATCTATGTCGGCAGGAGATGCCATTGTTTCTATTGCAGGACCTGCCATGAATATTATACTAGCAATCCTATTTACTATTATTTATTGTGCTATATTAAGATTTGCACCAATGTTTGCAATAGGTAGTCAAATAGGAATCATTACCATGACAATTATTGAAATGACGATAGCCATTAATATAGGGCTTGGTATTTTCAATTTAATTCCACTTCCACCATTAGATGGTTCTAAAGTATTAAGACATTTTTTACCATATAATGCACAAGCGTGGATGGATCAATACCAATATGTTTTTTATATGATATTTGTCATACTATGGATTAGTGGACTTGCAGGAGATATTATTTCTCCAATTATTAATGCGGTATATTCGGGTATAACCAGTTTAATTGGCGGTATGTTTGGTTTGCTTTAAGAAAAAATATAGTAACGTATACAAAAAAGCACTAGAAAAAAAGTGCTTTTCTATAAAATAAAGAGAATAGAAGGAAACAAAATGAAAGAAAATATTACC
Organism: uncultured Clostridiaceae bacterium; assembly: GCA_946493085.1. GTDB lineage: Bacteria > Bacillota > Clostridia > TANB77 > CAG-508 > UMGS1663. The sequence continues at coordinate 19,035 of CAMMAC010000012.1, read as the reverse complement.
ATATTAGGAATAGAATCTAGTTGTGATGAAACATCAGTAGCAGTAGTAAGAAATGGAAGAGAAGTATTATCTAATGAAATTAGTTCTCAAATAGCTATTCATGAAAAATTTGGAGGAGTAGTTCCAGAAATAGCTTCTAGAAATCATGTAGAAGCTATTTCCAATGTAACGAAAAAGGCGCTAAAAGATGCAAATTGTACTTTGCAAGAAATAGATGCCATTGCATGCACTTATGGACCGGGCTTGGTAGGTGCTTTATTAGTGGGAGTATCTTATGCTAAGGCATTAAGTTATGCTATTCACAAACCACTTGTTGGGACAAACCATTTAGAAGGACATATTGCAGCCAATTATATTACTCACAAAGACTTAAAACCACCATTTTTATGCTTAGTTATTTCAGGTGGACATACACATTTAATTCATATTAAAGATTATAAAGAGTATGAAATATTAGGAAAGACAAAGGATGATGCTATTGGAGAAGCATTTGATAAAGTAGCAAGAGTGATTGGACTTGGTTATCCGGGAGGACCAAAAGTAGATAAATTAGCTAAAGAAGGACAGGCAAATATATTACTTCCTAAAACACATTTTGAGAATTTAGATTTTAGTTTTAGTGGTATTAAAACAGCAGTAATCAATCTACATCACAAACAGCCAGATGTGAATAAAGCAGATTTATGTGCAAGCTTTGAAAAAACAGTAACTGATATATTAATAGACAATACGTTAAAAGCTGCTAAAATGCTAAATATACACACAATAACATTAGCAGGAGGTGTATCTGCAAATACCTATATTAGACAACGTTTTATGGAATTGGAAGAAACAAAAGGTATGAAAGTATACTATCCAGAACCTGTTTTATGTACAGATAACGGAGCCATGATTGCCTCAGCAGGATATTACAATTATATTAATGGAATAGAATCAGATTTGGAACTAAATGCCATTCCTAATCTAAAAATAGGTGAGAAGTAGAAAAAATAGAGGGGAAGGAAAGAAATGGCAATATACGTGATAGGAGATTTGCATTTGTCTTTTGGAGAAGAAAAACCAATGAGTGTTTTTGGTACAAATTGGGAAGGACATAGCGAAAAAATAAAAGAAGATTGGCTAAATAAAGTAAAAGAAGAAGATACTGTTATTTTAGCAGGTGATTTTTCATGGGCAATGTATTTAGAAGATACAGTGAAAGATTTTGAGTATTTAAATGGATTACCAGGGAAAAAAATTATGTTAAAAGGAAATCATGATTATTGGTGGACAACAGTTACTAGAATGAAACGCTTTTTAGCAGAACAAAGTATAGAAAATGTAGATTTTCTATACAATACTAGCTTTTTAGTAGAAAATAAAATAATAGTAGGAACAAGAGGTTGGAGTTTACTAGATTCTGAAAATAGTAAAAAAATGATTAACAGAGAAGTAAGTAGATTAGAACTTTCCATACAAGAAGCTATAAATAATTATGGAGAAGAAAAAGAAAAAATAGCCATCATGCATTATCCTCCTATTACAAAGGCAACTAAAAAAGAAAACATCATTTATCATAGAGAATTTGTGGATATTATGAAAAAATACGGAATAACGAAATGTTATTATGGACATTTACATGGAAAATCTCATCAAGATGCTATAGAAGGAGAAGTAGAAGGAATTTACTTTAAATTAATTAGTGCAGACTATTTAAATTTTCACTTAGAAAAAGTTGTCAGTGGGGATGAAGGAGGATAAAATGAGCGAGCAAGAACAATGGAATTTAAAAGATATTTTTGAAAATAAAGAAGCCTATGACAGAGAAAAAGAAAATTGTGAAAAACTATTGCAAGATATAAAAGAAAAAGAAGGAAGTTTAGCAAAAGGTTCAGAGAACTTAGAAAACTGTTATAGAACATATGAAAAAGCTTTATGTTCTTATGAAAGAATCTATAGCTATGCTATGCTTTATTATCATATAGATATGGCAAAGCCAGAAACAATAAAATTATATCAAGAAGCGGAAAATTTAGGTACAAAATTTTCGGAAATGACAGCATTTATAGAGCCAGAATTGCTAGAAATGGAAGAAGAGAAATTACAAGCATATATTCAAAATCCACGTCTGCAAAAATATAAGAGAATATTAGAAAAATTATTAGAAGAAAAAAAGCATATGCTCTCTAAGAAACAAGAAGAAATGCTAGCAAGCTATGCAGAAGTTTTTGCAGGAGCAGAAAATACATTTGATACTTTTACCAATACGGAACTGAAGCTAGGAAAAATGCAAATAGAGGGAAGAGAAGAAGAGCTAACAGAGGCAAACTATTCTAATTTTTTAAAAAATAATAGCCAGATAGTGAGAAAACAGGCTTTTGAGAAGATGTATGATGCCTATAAAAATGTTTCTAATACCATAACACAATTATATGTCACAAGAGTAAAAGAAGCCGTGACTACAGCAAAAGTAAGAAGTTATCAAAGTTCTTTAGAAAGAGCAGTAAAAGAAGATGATAGTAGCTTATTAGTATATGAAAATTTGGTAAAAGTAGTAAGAGAAAATTTAAGCAAAAATCATGAATTTATGAAATTAAAAAAGCAATTGTTAAACTTACCAGAAATACATTTATATGATATTTATGCCAATCCTTTGGAGACAGAAAAAGACGAAATAACTTATGAGGAAGCCAAAAAAGAACTTCTGCAGGGCTTATCTATTTTAGGGGAAGAGTATGTACAATTATTACAAAAAGCTTTTGAAAATCGATGGTTAGATGTGTATCCAAAGCAAAATAAAAGAAGCGGAGCCTATAGCATGGGCGTTTATGGAGTACATCCTTATGTGCTATTAAACTTTGTCAATAGCAAACGAGATGTAAGTACCATTGCACATGAATTAGGACATAGTATGCATTCTTATTATGCAAGCCATACACAAGGCATTTTAGATGCGAACTATACGATTATGGTAGCGGAAGTAGCCTCTACTGTAAATGAAATTTTATTAGCAGAATATCAAATTCAAAAAGAACAAGACAAACAAAAAAAGCAGGCACTGTTATATGAATTGTTAGAAATGATAAGAGCTACTTTCTTTAGACAAACGATGTTCGCAGAATTTGAAAAGAAGGTGCATGAAAGCATAGAAAAAGGTGAAATGCTATCTGCACAGGATTTGAATGAAATCTATTATCGACTAAATGAAGATTATTTTGGAAAAGAAGTAGTCATCGATCAAGAAATTCAATATGAATGGGAGAGAATACCGCATTTTTATACACCTTTTTACGTATATAAATATGCAACAGGCATTAGTGCTGCCATTACTATCGCAAGTAATATTTTAGCCCAAAGACAAGGATATAAAGAAAAATATATAGATATGTTAAAACAAGGTTGTATGAAAAAATCTATTGACTTATTAAAAATGGTAGATGTGGACTTAGAAACAGAAAAGCCTTATGAAATAACCTTGCAGTATTTTAAAGAAAAGATGAAGCAATTAGAAAGCTTAAGCTAAGAAAAAGCCTGAAGAAGTGGTTGACAAAGCTGGAAAAATATGATAAACTATTTACCTGTAAGCCGCCTGAGTCGGGTACCTAAATGCTAACGAAAGTTTAGCTACCTTGTATTTTATGCTTAGCGAGTATACATATAAAGGGAGGTGCATTGTAATAATGTACGCAATTATTGAAAGCTGTGGAAAACAGTATAAAGTAGCAGAAGGAGACGTTGTATTTTTTGAAAAATTAGATGCAGAAGAAGGAAAAAAAGTAACATTTGATAAAGTTGTTCTAGTATCTGATGACAAAAAAGTAGAAGTAGGAACTCCTTATGTAAAAGGAATCAAAGTAGAAGGAAAAGTAGTTTGCCATGGTAAAGGTAAAAAAATTATCGTTTACAAATATAAGGCTAAAAAGAACTACAGAAGAACACAAGGACATAGACAACCTTATACAAAAGTAGAAATTACAAAAATTTCTATGCCAGCTGCTAAAACAGAAGCAAAAGCAGCAGAAGCTAAAACAGAAACCAAAAAAACAGCTACTACAAAAACAGCAGAAGCAAAAACAACTGCAAAAAATAGCGAAAAAGTAGAAGCATAGTTTTATAATAAAGAGAGTAAAAAGATAAACACGAAGGGAGTGAGAAAGCATGGCTCATAAAAAAGGTCAAGGTAGTGTTAAGAATGGTAGAGATAGTGAATCTAAACGTCTTGGACTAAAAAGAGCAGATGGTCAATTTGTTCTAGCAGGAAATATCCTAGTAAGACAAAGAGGAACAAAATTCCATCCAGGAACCAATGTAGGAATTGGTAGCGATGATACTTTATTTGCATTAGTAGATGGAACAGTTAAATTTGAAAGACTAGGAAGAGATAAAAAACAAGTCAGTGTTTATCCCGTAGAGGAAGCACATGCTTAAAATTAAAAAAGATTACTTATGAATAAGCACATAAGTAATCTTTTTTTGGGTTAATATAAAAAGCATCAGGGAGGAAACTAAATAGTGTTCCCTCCCATATAGCTATTAGGTACTCCAAATGGAGTTTCCTTTTAAAAATTTTTCAATTTCTTCTCCATCGATTCGATAGAAGAAACTGCACAATAGTTCCTCTCCCTTCATAAATTCTTCAGATTCTTCCGAGTTTTGCTTCTCTGCATCTTCTTTTATAAAATAAAGAGCCTTTTTTAAGTAAACATCTTTAGGAAGCAGTAAGATATTGGCGGGAGAAATCTGGTCCCGTATGTAGGCATTCCAAAAAGATAGAGGAATGCCGTATAGGAAAGAGGCAAAGGACAGTAGTCCTTGATAATTTGCTTTGGAACAATGCCTGCGTTGACTTTTTATAAAATGCAGACTTTCTTCCAATGTTTTTGGGGTTGGTAGTTGCCGCAATCTTTCTTTCTGATTATGCAGAATATCAGATTTTTTCATTTTTCCCATGACAAACCTCCTTTTGTACGCACAATTTTGTGACCAATTTATATGGTAACATAAAATAAATAAAATTGCAAGAAAGCTACTTGTAAAATAGGAAAAATTTAGGTATAATAGAGAAGAATTGGTAAGAAGAGAGAAAGGATGAAGACTATGGAAAAGAAAATACGTATTTTAACAGGAGATAGGCCAACAGGGAAATTACATATAGGTCATTATTTTGGGTCTTTACAAAAAAGAATAGAAATGCAAAATTCTGGACTATATGATCCCTATATATTAATTGCAGATGTGCAAGCATTAACAGATAACTTTAACAATCCGGAAAAAGTAAGAAAAAATGTAAGAGAAGTGGCTATGGATTATTTAGCAGCAGGAATTGATCCGGAAAAAACAACTATTTATATACAATCTATGATACCAGAAGTAGCAGAACTTACTGTTTTTTATTCTAATTTAGTAACCATTGCTAGATTACAACGAAACCCAACAGTAAAAACAGAAATTGCCCAAAAAAGAGATATATTTGGGGAGAGTGTTACTTATGGATTTTTAGGATATCCAGTTAGTCAGGCTGCAGATATTACTTGTTTTGAAGGAAAATTAGTACCTGTAGGAGAAGACCAACTTCCTCTTATCGAACAATGTAGAGAAATTGTTAGAAAGTTTAATTCTATTTATGGAGAAGTACTAGTGGAACCAGAGGCAGTGTTATCTAGTGGCAAAAGAATTAAAGGGTTAGATGGCAATGAAAAAATGGGAAAATCTTTAGGAAACGCAATTTATTTATCCGATACAGAGGACGAAATAAACAAAAAAGTAATGAGTGCAGTAACGGACCCAGCTCGTATTAAAAAGGATGATAAGGGAAATCCAGATATTTGCATGGTTTACTATTATCACCAATTGTTTAGCAAAGAGGAAGAAGTAAAGAATGTGTGTGAAGAATGCAAAGCAGGAGCAAGAGGATGTGTGGCTTGCAAAAAGCAACTTGCTAAAAATATAAATAGTACGATAGAGCCAATACGTACGAAAAGAGCTTATTACGAAGAACATCCAGAAATTGTAGATAAAGTATTACAAGAAGGTACCAAAAAAGCACAAGAAGTAGCAAAACAAACTATGAAAAAAGTAAAACAAGCAATGCAATTAGAGTATTTTACAAAGTAGAAAAAAGGAGGAACTATGTTTACAGACTACGTAAAAATTATAGTAAAGTCTGGAGATGGAGGAAACGGAGCTGTTTCTTTTCGTAGAGAAAAATATGTAGCAGCAGGCGGACCAGATGGCGGAGACGGTGGAAAAGGCGGCGATGTTTATTTCTTTGTAAATCCAGATGCCAATACACTGATTGATTTTCGTTATAAAAAGAAATTTAAAGCAGAAAATGGTAAAAATGGAGAAGGTGGACACCGATATGGAAAAAGTGGGGAAGACTTACATATTGGAGTGCCTATTGGAACGATTATAAAAGATGCAGCAACACAAGAAGTACTTGCAGATTTATCGCAAAAAGGACAAGAGGAATTAGTTTTAGCAGGAGGAAGAGGGGGAAAAGGAAATTCTCATTTTGCCACTTCTACTAGACAAGCTCCAAGATTTGCCATAGATGGAGAAAAGGGGATAGAGAAAGAATTAATTTTAGAATTAAAACTATTAGCAGATGTAGGGTTAATCGGCTTCCCAAATGTAGGAAAATCTACTTTTTTAGCAAGAACTACTTCTGCTACACCTAAAATTGCTGACTATCATTTTACAACATTAGAGCCAAATTTAGGAGTAGTAAAATCTAAAGCAGGAGAAAGCTTTGTAATAGCAGATATACCAGGAATTATAGAAGGAGCAAGCGAAGGTACAGGATTAGGATTACAATTCTTAAGACATATAGAAAGAACAAGACTACTATTACATGTCATAGATGTATCTGGCATAGAAGGCAGAAATCCTGTAGAAGATTTCTATACGATTAATACAGAATTAAAAAAATATAGTGAAAAGTTAGCTAAAAGAAAGCAAATCATTGTAGCTAATAAAATAGATAGTATGCAAGATTCCAGTTTATATGAGGAATTAGAAAAAGTAGCTCAAAAAGAAAATTTAGAAATCTATAAAATTTCTGCGGTAACGGGAGAAGGGGTAGATACTTTATTAAACCGAGTAACAGAAGTTTTAAAAGAATTACCAAGAGAAGAATTAGTAGAAGTAAAACAACATAAAATATATACTTTAGAGGAAGAAGAGCCGTTTACAATTAAAAGAGAAGATGGTATTTGGGTAGTAGATGGCATAGCAGTACAAAAATTAATGAGAAGAGTGAATTTAGAAGATAATGAGTCTTTATACTATTTTCAAAAATGCTTAGATGAATTAGGAGTCAATGAAAAATTAAAGAAAATGGGTGTAAAAGAAGGAGATACCGTAAGAGTAGTAGACTGGGAGTTAGAATGGTATGATTAAAATTTTAAAAAATGTTAAACTTTTGTTTGACATTTTTTTGTTTGTATGATATGATAAGGAAAATTGAAATGGGAGTGATGAAAATGCCAAAAAAGAAAAAAGATCCAATGTCACTGAATAGAAGAGAAAAAGCTATTTTGAGATTTATCGAAAAACAAGTAAACGAAGTAGGTTATGCTCCATCTGTTAGAGAAATATGTAAAGCAGTTAACTTAAATTCTACAGCAACGGTACATATGTATTTGAGATTATTAGTAGAAAAAGGGTATATTAAGAAAGAAAATCAAAAAGGAAGAACATTAAGATTACTTAAAAATGCAGATAATGAACCAATAGAAAAAGAAGATAAGAATTTTTATTCAGGAAAAGAAATGGTAGAGGTGCCTGTTATAGGTAAAATTACAGCAGGAGAACCAATTCTTGCAGTAGAAAATGTAACGGATACATTCCCTATTCCTATTGATTTTGTAGGAAATAGTGAAAGCTTTATGCTTACTGTTAGAGGAGAGAGCATGATTGAAGCTGGCATTTTAGATGGTGACTATATTTTAGTAAAAAAACAAAATGTAGCGAATAATGGAGAAATTGTTGTTGCTTTAATTGGAGATGAGGCAACGGTAAAAACCTTCTATAAGGAGAAAGACCATATCCGTCTACAACCAGAAAACAGTACAATGGATCCTATTATCGTTCCAAATTGCGAAATTTTAGGAAAAGTAGCAGGAGTATTTAGAAAAATAAAATAAGCAAAAGAAAAGAATACAATTAAGAGAGTTTAGATAGGGGAGATACAAAATGGAAAGAATGAAGACTTTTTTCATTTATGCATTGTGTGTAATTGCATTCTTTATCTTTTCACAAATTATGATATATTTTGCTATTCATACAACATATCATACAAAAGCATACGAAGTAAAAGCATCGGTGCCTATTACGGTAGAAGTGCAAGCCACTTCTGTAAATGGAATAGTACGAGGAAGTGTTTTAAATAATACACAGGAAGTAATGGAAAATAAATATTTACAAATGGAATTTTACTCTAAGCAGGATAATATATTAGGAACAAAATATGTTCCAATATCCCATTTAGAAGTAGGAAATGAGCAAGAGTATGAAATGAAGTTTAATCTTTCAAGGGTGGACCATGTGGTATTAGATATAGTAGATACGATACCAGAAAATGTAGCAGAAGAACAAACGGAATCCGATCCAGAAATGCAATTTGCTGTACTTGTTTCAGCATTGGTTTTATTAATGGTTGTGTAAAAAAGCTGACCAGTCATACTAATAGAAATGAAAAGCAATTATCGATATAATAGTCTCTAATTTAGGAGACTATTTTTACTTTGCAAAAATGTCTTCAGAAAGGAAAATAAAAATATGGAGATAAAAGGAATTAAAGTAGGAGATAAAATTTCCAAATATCCTATTATACAAGGAGGAATGGGGGTTGGTGTTTCTGGATATCGTCTAGCAGGAACTGTAGCAAAAGAAGGAGGCATTGGCATTATATCTACAGCAGATATTGGCTATAGAGAACCAGATTTTGAAAAAAATCCAGTAGAAGCAAATTTAAGAGCAATCGATAAAGAAATAGATAAAGCAAGAGAAATAGCACCAAATGGAATTATAGGAATTAACATTATGTGTGCTTTAAATAATTATTCAGAGATGGTAAAAGAAGTAGTAAAAAAAGGAATAGACTTAATTATATCAGGAGCAGGTCTTCCTAAAGATTTACCAGAGTTTGTAAAAGGAACAAAAACTAAAATTGCACCTATCATTTCTTCTGCAAGAGGGGCAAAATTGATTACAAAATTATGGAGAACAAAACATAATTATGTACCAGATATGATTGTAATAGAAGGTCCAGAAGCAGGAGGTCATTTAGGTTTTCATTTAGAAGAATTAGGAGAAGGAGAGAATCCGTTGCCAACAGAAGAAAGACCAAAATTAGAAGACATCACAAGAGAAGTAATTGAAGAAATGAAGAAGGTGGAGGAAGAAACAGGAAAAGAAATACCTGTTATTGTAGCAGGTGGTATTTATACAGGAGAAGATATTGCAAAATTTTTAAAATTAGGAGCAAGTGGTGTACAAATGGCAACAAGATTTGTAGCAACAGATGAGTGTGATGCAGCAGAAGAATTTAAAAAAGCCTATGTGGATTGTAAGAAGGAAGATATAGAGATTGTAAATAGCCCTGTGGGTATGCCAGGAAGAGCAATTCATAATGCTTTTTTAGATAAGGTAAAGGAGCAAAGACCAAAAATAGAAAAATGTTTAAGATGTATTCATACTTGTGATGTAAATACAACGCCATATTGCATTACAAGAGCTTTAATTAATGCAGTAAAAGGAAATATGGAAAATGCTCTGCTTTTTTGCGGTAGTAATGCATACCGTATTCAAAATATAGTTCCTGTGCATCAATTAATGCAGGAATTAATGCAAGAAACAAATTTAGCTATGCAAGCTTAAAAGAAAGGAATGAAAATAAGCGTGGTTATAGATAAAATCAGAAAAAGTAAAAAAGTAGAAAAATCACAAAAAAATGTAGCAGCAGCAGATATGTTAATAGGCAAATGGGTAAAATGTGAAAAATGTAAAGAAATTATCTATAAAGAAGATTTGCACAATAACTTAAGTGTTTGTCCTTATTGTGGAAAGCATTTTCGTTTATCTTCTAGGCGTAGATTAAAACAAATTGCAGATGAAGGAACTTTTGAGGAAATAGGGAAGGAGATTTCTACAAAAGATCCATTAGAGTTTGAAGGATATTTAAAAAAAGTAGAAAGTTTGCAAGAAAAAACAAAGATAGATGAAGCAGTCACTTGTGGTATAGCTCAGATAGAAGGAATAAGAACAGTACTTGCTATTATGGACGGAAATTTTTTAATGGGAAGTATGGGTTCTTGTGTAGGAGAAAGAATTACACTTGCTATCGAAACAGCCATTCAAGAAAAATTACCTGTTATTATTTTTTGTGTATCAGGTGGTGCCAGAATGCAAGAAGGGATGATTTCTTTAATGCAAATGGCAAAAACAACGGAAGCAGTGCAAAAATTGCAAGAGGCTGGACTTTTATATATTAGCGTATTAACAGACCCGACCACAGGAGGAGTAACGGCAAGTTTTGCGAGTTTGGGAGATATTATTTTGGCAGAACCAGATGCTTTAATTGGGTTTGCAGGGCCAAGAGTAATTGAGCAAACAATAGGAGAAAAGCTACCAGAAGGATTTCAAAAGTCAGAATTTTTACTAGAACATGGTTTTATTGATAAAATAATAGAAAGAAAAGATATGAAACATACTTTAGCAAATTTGCTAAGAATGCATCTAAAAAAATAAGATAGGAGTGAATTTTTTGAAAAATACAAGCCTTAGTGCATGGGATAAAGTACAAATAGCAAGAACACTAAAAAGACCAAAAGCATTAGATTATATTCAAAATATTTTTACCGATTTTATAGAATTGCATGGAGATAGATGTTTTGGTGATGATAAATCTATTATAGCAGGAATTGCTATGCTAGAAGATATGCCTATTACTGTAGTAGGAGAGCAAAAAGGGAAAAATGCGAAGGAAAATATGGAAAGAAACTTTGGCATGACAAATCCGGAAGGATACAGGAAAGCAATTCGATTAATGAAACAAGCAGAAAAATTTAAAAGACCAGTGATTACTTTTATAGATACGCCAGGAGCTTATCCAGGTTTAGGTGCAGAAGAAAGAGGACAACGGAGAAGCCATTGCACAAAGTATGCTTACCATGGCAAAATTAAAAGTGCCTATTATTTGTGTGGTAATAGGAGAAGGTTCTAGCGGTGGAGCATTAGCACTTGGTGTGGGAGATAGAATTGTTATGCTAGAAAATGCCGTATATTCTATATTATCACCAGAAGGATTTGCTAGTATCTTATATAAAGATGCTAGTAAGTCACAAGAAGCAGCAGAAAAAATGAAAATGACAGCAAAAGACTTGCAAAATTTAAAAGTAATCGATAAAATAATAAATGAGCCTGAAAATGGGGTACAAGAAGAAACGATACAAGAAGTAGCACAAGAATTGAAAAAGTATTTTATCAAAGAAATAAAACAACTACAAAAGAAAGAAGAAAATACTTTATTAGAAGACAGATACCAAAAATTTAGAAAAATAGGGACAATGTAAGAAAGAGGAGGAAGTTAAAATGTTATTAGAAGGAAAGAAAGTAGTGATTATGGGAATTAGAAATAAGTGGAGCATTGCTTGGGGAGCAGCACAATCTGCTTATGAGAATGGAGCACAAGTTATTTTTACTCATAATACTTTAGAAAATGAAGAAAAAATAAAAGAATTAATCGCAGAAATACCAGGAGCAAAGTCATTCCCATGTGATGCAGGAAGCGACGAAAGCATTCGTACATGTTTAGAAGAAATCAAAAAAGAATATGGAAAAGTAGATGGAATTTTACACAGTATAGCACATGCTAATACAGCAGATTTAAGAAATGATTTTGTCTTAACTTCAAGAGATGGTTTTGCACATGCTTGCGATATTAGTAGCTATTCTTTAGTAGCAGTTGCAAGAATTGCAAAAGAAATAGATTTATTCAATGAAAATGCAAGTATGGTAGCCTTTACCTATTATGGAGCAGAAAAAGCAATAGAAGGTTACAATGTAATGGGTGTAGCAAAAGCAGCACTAGAAGCAAGTATACGTTATTTGGCAATGGATTTAGGAAAAGAAGGAATCCGTGTAAATGGAATATCCGCAGGACCAATCAAAACTTTATCCGCAAAAGGAATTAAAGACTTCGGAACTATCTTAGATGTAGTAGAAGAAAAAGCTGCATTGCATAAAAACGTAACCACTAGACAAGTAGGAGATGCAACAAGCTTTCTATTTAGTTCTATGTCATCAGCTATTACAGGAGAAATTATACATGTAGATAATGGATACTCTATTATGGGAGTTTAAAATATAGAAGCATAGAAAGTCCTCTTCGCAAAATTAAAAACGAGGAGGATTTGCTTTATATAAAAACAATCTAGGAAAAAGAAAAAATTTTCAAAAAACATTGATATTTTTTTAAAAACGTAATATAATTGTAATAAAATTGTAACATAATAGCAATAGGAAAGAAAAAGAGCATAATATACCGAAAGGAAGATGGAAATGTTTGGCTTTGGACAAGATATAGGAATCGATTTAGGAACAGCAACCGTAATTGCCTATGTAAAGGGAAAGGGAATTGTTCTTCGTGAGCCATCTGTTGTGGCAGTAGATAATCATACAGGAGATGTTTTAGCAGTAGGAAAAGAAGCAAGGAGGATGCTTCGGGAGAACTCCAGGAAATATAGTAGCAACAAGACCTTTAAGAGATGGAGTGATTTCTAATTATACTGTTACAGAAAAAATGTTAAAGTATTTTATTAGCAAAGTATGTGGAAGATTTGTTTTTGCACCACGCATTATGATTTGTATTCCTTCACAAGTAACAGAAGTAGAGAAAAAAGCGGTAATTGATGCTGCATCTCAAGCTGGAGCAAGAAAGGTATATTTAATAGAGGAACCTATTGCAGCAGCTATAGGAGCAGGAATAGATATCTCAAAACCATGTGGAAATATGGTAGTAGATATTGGAGGAGGAACTACAGATATTGCTGTTATTTCTTTAGGAGGGTCAGTAGTTAGTACATCCCTAAAAGTAGCAGGTGACAAATTTGATGAAGCCATCGTAAAATATATAAAAAGAAAACACAATATTATTATAGGAGAAAGAACTGCAGAAGATTTAAAAATTAATATAGGATGTGTATATCCTAAAATACAAGATGCAGAGATGGAAATAAGAGGAAGAGATTTAGGTTCAGGGCTTCCAAGTACAATAAAAATTCGTTCTAGTGAAATGTTAGAAGCATTAATTGAACCAGCTTTAATGATAGTAGATAGTGTGCATTCCGTTCTAGAAAGAACACCACCAGAATTAGCAGCAGATATTAGCGATAAGGGAATTTATATGACAGGTGGAGGTTGTTTAGTAGATGGTTTAGATAAACTTTTGCAAGAAAAAACCGGAATTAATGTAATGATTGCACAAGATGCAGTGTCTTGTGTAGCATTAGGAACAGGAAAAGCACTAGATAATTTAGATACACTAGATGCCAAAACAAGAAGATAAAAATTTTTGTTTTAGTAAAACTAGTAGTTCCCAAGTAGAACTTAAGTAAATGGAAGACTTAGGTTCTATTTTTTTACATGTCTCAAAAATGCCAGTGTCTAAGTGAGACATATTTAAAGACAATGTTTAAAAATTATGAAAACAAGTCACTAGTAAAAAGCGAAAGTAAATAAGAAAAAGAAAATGAAGAAATATATAATCCTTTTTATATAAAATAAATAACAAGGAGGATAAATTTATGTACAAACAAAAGAATAAGGAAAAAGGAGTTACTCTAATTGCGTTAGTAGTAAGCGTTATAGTCTTAATTATTTTAGCCGGCGTATCTATAGCAATGTTAGTAGGGGAAAACGGAATCATTACGCAAGCACAGAGGGCAGTACAGGAGACAGAACAAGCAAAACAAAATGAAGAAAAAAGTTTACAAGAATTAGAAGGATATATCGATTCAAGTTTAGGAGGAGAAACAGCAACAACAGTGATGGAAGCTAGAGGAGGAAAAAAATATAATTATACGACATCAATAACAGATGATTTGAAAAATAGAGTATATGTTCCAGGAGGATTTAGAATAGCAGAAGATAGCGGAACAAAAGTAGAAAATGGAATAGTAATAGAAGATGAAATTGGAAACCAATTTGTGTGGATACCTACTGGAATATATAAAACCACAAATGGAGAAAAGACTAATAGTTTAAGTAGAAGAACATTTACAGAAGCTGAAGCAATAGAAGTAGGCGGAGATGATTTGATAGAAAAATATTATTATGGAGAAGGAAATAAAAATTCAGTAGCAAAAGAACAAATAGAAGCATTTAAAATAAGTGTTGCTACACATGGGGGATTTTATATAGGAAGATACGAAGCAGGAACTGAAGTGGAAAGAACAGAAGAAGGGGATACATTAACTACTCCATTAGTGCAAGCAAATAAAAATGCATATGTATATGTAACAAGAGATCAAGCAAAAATGCAATCGGAAGCAATGTACAGTAGGAATAGATATGTAACAGGTGAATTAATAAGTAGTTACGCTTGGGATACGGCTTTAAACTTTATTTGTCAAAATAGTATTCATGGCTATATATTAGCAACAACAACAAATAGTACTTATGGAAATCTAGGAACAAATACGATAGAATTAACAGGAGTATATGAAGCAGATAATTATTCAAATATTCATGACATTTTAGGAAATTGTAAAGAATGGACAACAGAGTATTCTAGCAGTAGTGAATCTCCTTGTGTGGATAGAGGAGGAAATTTCCTCCATGACGATTACTATGCAGCTGTTCGTGGTAGTGGCAATGTGTTGGGTAGTGTTCCTGGATATTCATTCCGTTTGCAACTGTATATCAAATAAAAATAGTGAATTCCATAAAGGTTCAAGCAAGCATAAAGAAAAATAACTAAAAGCAGAAGTGTTACTATTAGAAAATAATTTTAAAAATGATACAGGAATAAATAACGATTATTCCATACTGGCATGGTAGTAAAATGAAAAAGAAGATTAGAAAATGTCCCTAAAGGGCATTTTTTTTCTAGGAATAAATTAAGAGGGAATCAACAACAAATACAAAAAATTACTTGCAAAAGCGCTAATAAAATTGTATAATAGAATCAGATTTTTATGTAAAAAGGTGGAATAGAATGAATAAAACAAAAAGAAAAATCTTTGAAACTTCTATGAAATTATTTGCAGAAAAGGGATATGATGCTACTAGCATAGAAGAAATTACCGCAACAGTAGGAGTAGCAAAAGGGACCCTATATTATCATTTTTCCAGTAAAGAAGAAATTTTTAAGTTTTTGGTGGAAGAAGGCGTAAAACTATTAAAAAATAGCATTGCCATCAAAACAGATAAATTAACGAATTCTTTAGATAAGATAAGAGCTATTGTATTAATAGAACTAAAAGTATTAGTAAAATATGAAAGCTTTATGACTATTATTTTAAGTCAGATATGGGGAACTGGTCCTAGAAGCAAAATGTGTAGAGATTACGTATTTGAATATATACAAATGATACAAGAAATTGTAGAAGAGGGAATGGAAAAAGGAGAAATTATAAAAGCAGACCCTAATGTAATTGCCTCTGGTATTTTTGGATTTGTTTGTTCTAGTTTAATTTATAAATTGAGAAGAGAAAAAAATATAGAAGTACCAGAATTATATACAGAGATAGAAAAATCATTTATTAAGAAATTAAAAGAATAAAATCTTTTGGATAAAGTAACTGTTGTTAGTAAAAAATGTGTCTATGTAAATAATAAGAAAGGGATGTGATAGAAAAATGAGAATTTTAAAAGATTTTAAAATGCCAAATTTCAAGTTTCCAAAGATTGAGATGAAGGGAATAGAAAATATTGATGAAGTGAAAGTAGATTATGATGCGTTAAAAAAGAAAAATGAAACAGCATCAAAAGTAAAGCAAAAGGGGTATGAACCAACACAATATGCAACGATTAAAGAAGTATTTCATATGGCGAAAGATAAATATGCAGATAATGTATTTATTTTAGAAAAATTTAACCCAAAAGAAGCCTTTCAAGAAATCACCTATCGTGAATTTGCACAAGATGTAATGGCTTTAGGAACTGCGTTAACACAAAAATATCATTTAAAAGATGAGAGAGTAGTCATTATTGGGGAAAATACTTATCATTGGTACGTATCTTATATGGCAATGCTTTGTGGCGTGGGAATTGCAGTTCCAGTAGATAAAGAATTGCCACCAAATGAAATTGAAAATGTCATCCGTCGTTCTAGAGCATCCGCAGTCATTTATTCTACCAAAAAGAAAGATGTGATAAAAAAGGTAGAAGATAAATTACCAGAAGTAAAATATTTTATTCAAATGAATAGCGATGAGGAATTACAAGGTAGAGAAGTAGGCTTTAACACAATAGTAGAGCAGGGAAAAGAATTATTAGAAAAAGGCGATAATTCTTTTATGGAGATTTCGATTGACCCAGATACTTTCAAAGTTTTAATTTTTACATCTGGAACAACATCCAACTCCAAAGGTGTTATGATTAGTAATAGAAATTTAGCAGAAAATATCAATGCTGTAAGTGCCTACGTAAAATTATATGAATCAGACAGATTATTTTCTGTACTTCCATTGCATCATACGTACGAGTCAACCATCGGATTTTTATTACCAATGGCTTATGGAGCTTCCATAGCTGTTTGCCAAGGTTTAAAACATATTGTACCAGACCTACAAGAAACAAAGCCTACAGCACTTTTAGCAGTACCATTATTAATAGAAAACCTATATAAAAAAATTAATGCTACTATCCAAAAAAGTGGAAAAGCAGCACTTGTCAATTCTATGATACATATTACCAATGCACTAAAAGGTGTAGGAGTAGATATCAAAAAGAAAGTGTTTGGAGAGATTATAGAAAATTTAGGAGGAAAATTAAGAATTGTTGTTTCCGCAGCAGCTCCTATAGATGCCAAAATTGGTAAATGGGTACAAGATATTGGTATTAATTTCTTACAAGGTTACGGATTAACAGAAACAGCTCCTATTGCAGCTTTAACGCCAGATTATGAACCAAAGGTAGGTTCAGCGGGAAAACCAGTTATTTGTGCAGAAATGAAGATAGATCATCCAAATGAAGAGGGAGAAGGAGAAGTTCTAATCAAAAGTAAAACACTAATGTTAGGATATTATGAAGACGAAGAGGCAACCAACAGTGTGATAGAAATAGATGAAGAAGGAAATAGATGGTTCCATTCAGGAGATGTAGGATATCTAGATAGCGATGGATTCTTATATATTACAGGAAGAATAAAAAATGTAATTGTTACACAGAATGGAAAGAATATCTATCCAGAAGAATTAGAATTACTATTAGGGAAGGTACCAGAAATTAAAGAATGTATGGTATATGGTAAAGAACAAGAAGGAGAGAAAGAACTGCTTATTTCCGTAAAAGTAATTCCAGATTATGAAAAAATAGAAGAGTTACATGGAAAAGATTTAAGTAAAGAGCAAATTCGTGATATCATTTGGGAACAAATAAAAGAAATTAACAAAAAATCACCTTCCTATAAAGCTATTAAAAACTTAGAAATTAAAGAAGATGAATTTATAAAAACAACAACTATGAAAATAAAGAGATATGCAGAAATTAGTAAAGACAAAGAGCAAAAATAATCTTAAATCTAAAAGAAATGTTACAATTATGTTACATTTGTACAAAAGTAGAACCTTTCTATTGACAGACTTAAGAAAAATGTATTAAAATAAAAATATAGTAGAAATAAGAATAAAAAGGGATCCTATTGTAGAAAAATGTATAGATGTAATAAAAGGGAAAGCATAGGACAAAGGAGGAGAGTTTACAATGTCTAGATCTGGCATAGTAAATGTGAGAATGGTAATCACAGAAGAAAAAATATTATCGAATATTGATAAAATTCATAAAATGATCAATCCGAAGAGTAAAAAACAAATTATTCAATTAGAGGATGATACTTATTTTAAAGATTTAATAGAGTCTATTAAGACTTATTTAATAGAATATCCAAAAAAGAAAAATTTTCCACCAGCAGTGTATAAAGCAGCATATGATTTGGTAGAATTTGCTACTAATTTATTTGAAGAAAATACAGAGCAAATAGAAGAACTAATTCGCCAAAGAGAAGCTAATATTGCTTCAGCAGGAATATTAAAAGATGCTTTAGAAATGGTAGAAAATAAAGAAGATGGATGGAAAGAGACTGTTGAGAATATAGAAGAAGATTTTCCAGAAGATATTATAGATACTTTACAAATGATAGGAAAAGCGAAATCTACAAAATCTCAAAATTATCAAGATGCTATAAAATTAATTAATGCGAGAATAGTTAATTTAGAATCTAATTTACATATTGAAATAGATATGGAAAGAATAGAGGATAGATCAAAAGCATTAAGCTATATAGGAATAGAAGTAGCAGATGCACTGAAACTAATTCCAACGCCACAAGAAGAAGTACAACCAGTAGAAGAAATACAAGAACAATCAGTGATAGAGGAACAACAAAGTAAAAAGGCAAAACAAGTAAGAGAAAGTGAAAATGAAAAAGAGAAAGATAAGTATGAACAAGAAACAACTTTTGAAGTGAAACCATCTTTATGGCAAAGAATCAAACAAAGTAAATTTGGTAGAGCAATTACTTATTTATTTAAAACAAGAGTAGTATTAGAAGTACCAGCATTGCCAGAAGCAAAGCATGAATAAAAAGAAAAGATATAATAAGAGCGTCCTTGCAATTTAGGGACGTTCTTTAAATTATAGGCCCGTATAAACTAAGTGAACATTAGGGACATTTCGTAGGGTTCAAAAAAATTAAGCTGAGAAATTGAAAAAAAATGAGATAATGTATTGACACGAAAGCAAATATTGTGTATAATAAAAATCGCGTTAGGATTTGCTCCCTTAGCTCAGTTGGTCAGAGCAACCGGCTCATAACCGGTGGGTCCAAGG
>CAMMAC010000011.1 GCA_946493085.1 uncultured Clostridiaceae bacterium | reverse complement strand
AAGTACTATCAGTACTTATATTGATTTTTTCCTAAATTAACTGTTAAAAACCCGAATAGGTAATGTCTCAAAAATGTCAGAGTTTTGTGTAACATGTCTCATTAAAGTCAGGGTTCAGTGGACAATTAAAAAATAATGTCGAAAATTATGGGAATAAGTAACTATTAGAAAGGAAAAAATAAAAATATAACAATCTTGACATCACCCAAAAGGTAATATAAAATAATTGTATAAATAGTAGAGTAGAGGAAAACATAAGAAAAAAGGAAGGGAAAAACATGATAGATATCGTAAAAAAAGAAAAAGGTATCACTTTAATTGCACTTGTGGTTACAATTATTGTTTTAATCATTCTAGCAGGGGTAAGTATTAATATGTTAGTAGGAGACAATGGAATTATTACACAGGCACAAAAAGCAAAGGAAGAAACAGAAATAGCCAAAAATGAAGAATTAACATCTTTAAATACTTTAGATAATGAATTAAATAGTATATTAAATAATGTAACAGAAAGTGAAAAAGAAGTAGGAATAAGTGACTTAAAAACAGGGGACTATATTGTATACGATAGTGGAAAAAATGGAGAAATTATGTGCCGCATTTTGTATGAGGCAGATTCTGATTATGGCTTGCAAATTATATCAAGTGGTTCTGTAGAAGATGTAACGCTTGGAGAACCAAAAGAGGATTGGGAAAACGCAAGGGAGGATTATAATAATGCTATTACTGTTTTAAATCAAAAAGCAGAAGCATACTTAAATGATGCATATGCATTAGATGTGAGATGTGTAGGAAGTAATCCAAGCGATAAAAATGCAGAGAATACTACTATGGAGGAGATAGCATCGGCAGAGTATAAAGGAGCGGATGAAAATTATATTGAGGATTATAACACTCTAAGAACATTTGAAAGTAGAGGTATTGGAGTAGAATATTGGTTAGCGTCTAGATATATATCGTTGTTAGGGAATGAAATTAGTATTCGTTATATGTATGATTTTGGAAGTCCAACAGATGGAGTATTAATTGATACGGGACTTTTTGATAATCCAGAAGCTCGTTCAATGTCCTTTGGCTTTCGACCTTGTATTACGTTAAAAAACGATATTAAGATAATAAGTGGAGATGGAAAAAGCGAAACAACAGCTTATAAAATGGAAAAAAGAGAACCATCTTCGCCAGAAAAAATAGCTACTACAGTAACAGAGTTGCAGGAGGGAGATTATATACAATATGATAGTGGAGAAAATGGAAATATTTTATGCAGAGTACTATATACAGCGGATTCAGAAAATGGGTTACAAATTATATCACAAAACACTGTAAAGCAAGTTATTCTTGGAGGTACGACGCTAGATGAAGCAAAACAAAGTCATAATACAGCTATACAGACTTTAAATAATGAAGCTATGAAATATAAAAATGACACATATGCACTTGATGCAAGATGTGTAGGAAGTAATCCAAAGAATAAAAATGCTGAGGTAACATCTATTTTCGAAAATACCGGTTTTAAAAATACTGATTATAATTATAAGGAAGATTGGGAGCAAATGAAAAAGTTAAGTAATGTTGCTTATATAGGAAAACAATATTGGCTAGCATCTAGACATATTGAAGATGGTGCAGGAACGTATATAGGGGTAAGATATGTTGATGATAGCAGAAAGCTTTTTTTAATAAGTACGGCTAATTTTGTGCATAACGGAGCTATCTATGGAGGTGGACAAGCAGAAAGAGGATTAAGACCATGTATTACTTTGAAGCAAGAGTTGATAATAACAGGAGGAAATGGAACGAAGGATAATCCATATACATTAGGAACCTAAATGATGTAGTAAAAAAATTGGATTGAACTTTAAGGAATGTCCCTAAAGTTCAAAAATAAATTTCAAAAAAATTCCAAAAAGGCTTGCAATTCTTGAAAAATAGTGTATAATAATTATAGCAAAACAAAATGAACTAGAGAGTGGGAACAAATCCCACTCTTTAAGCGTAATAGAGAAAAAAAGGAGGGAAACCGTGGCAAGCATTGAAGAAAAAGTACAAAATTTAATAGAAAATAAAATAGAAGAACTAGGCTATCAGTTATATGATGTACAATATGTAAAAGAAGGAAAAGACTACTTTTTACGTATCTACATCGATAAGTCAGAAGGAATTGATTTAAATGATTGCGAAACAGTAAATGATGCCATTTCTGATACATTAGATGAAGCAAGTTACATCAAAGAAGCTTATTTCCTAGAAGTTTCTTCTCCTGGTATAGAAAGAGTATTAAGAAAAGAAAAGCATTTTGAAGACAATATAGGAAATGTAGTAGATATTAAACTATTTAAATCAATAGATGGAAAGAAAGAATATCAAGGAATATTAAAAAATTTTGATGAGGAAAAATTACAAATAGAGGAAATGGAAGGAAAACAAGTGGAAATAGACAGAAAAAATATATCTTTGGTAAAGTTACATTATAATTGGGATTAAAAAGGAGGAAATCAAAAAAATGAAGAAAAAAGAAAACAAAGTAAACGAACCAGCAATTGATAGCACAGAATTAATCAAAGCAATGGACGATTTGGAAAAAGAAAGTGGCATACAAAAAGAATATTTATTAGAATCTATAGAAACAGCATTAGTAACAGCTTACAAGAAAAATTTTGATTGTGATGATGAAAATGTAAAAATTACAATGGATAAAGAAACTGGAGAAATCCATGTATATATGCAAAAAGAAGTGGTAGAAGAAGTAGAAAATCCAAAAACACAAATTTCTTTAGCACAAGCACAAGAATTAGATAAAAAATACCAAATAGGAGATGTAGTAGAAAAAGAATTAGTACCACGTAATTTTGGTAGAATTGCAGCAGGAACAGCAAAACAAGTGATTGTACAAAAAATTAGAGAAGCATCCAGAGAATACTTATTTAAAGAATTCGGAGATAAAAAAGGAGAAATTGTTTCTGGAATTGTACAAAAAGCAGATGGTGGTGTGGTAGTAGTAGATTTAGGAAAAATAGAAGGAATTCTTACTGTAAAAGAACAAATCCCTACAGAACATTATCATGTAAATGATAAAATAAGAGCATGCATTTTAGATGTAGAAAAGGGACTAAAAGGAAGTATCCAAGTAATTCTTTCTAGAGCGAATGGAGAATTTGTTAGAAAATTATTTGAACTAGAAATTCCAGAAATTTATGAAGGATTAATAGAAATTAAAAATGTAGCAAGAGACCCAGGTTCTAGATGCAAAATAGCAGTATATTCTCAAAATCCTAACATTGATCCAGTAGGTTCTTGTGTAGGACAAAAAGGAATACGTATACAAAATATTATTAATGAATTAAATGGAGAAAAAATAGATGTCATTGAATGGAACGAAGATCCAGCCATTTATATTTCTTCTGCATTGCTTCCAGCACAAGTAATGGCAGTAGATATTAAGGAAGAGGAAAGATTTGCACAAGTTATTGTACCAGATGATCAACTATCACTTGCCATTGGAAAAGCAGGACAAAATGCAAGATTGGCAGCAAAGTTAACTACATGGAAAATAGATATTAAGAGCGAGTCTCAATTTAGAGAAATGATTGCAAAAATGCAAAATGAGGAAAGTGAGGCACAACAAGAGGAATAAAAACTAGGACAAAGGGAATACACATATAGAAAAGAGGATGTGAGAATTTGAAAAAAATACCGGAAAGAACTTGTATAGGTTGCAATAGTAAAAAGTCAAAAAAAGAATTAATACGTATTGTAAAAGACAAAGAGGGTAATATACAAATAGATAGAACAGGAAAATTGCCAGGAAGAGGAGCCTATATTTGTGACGATGTTTCTTGTTTAGATAAGGCAATAAAATCTAAAAGATTAGAAAAGGCTTTTGAAACGAAAATAGAAGATAAAATTTATGAAGAATTAAGAGGTGTATTGATTGGCAAATCGTAAAATATTGGGGCTTCTAGGTCTAGCTAGAAGAGCAGGCAAAGTAGCATTTGGAACAGAGATGGTAACAGGACTAATAGAAAAGAAAAAAATAAAACTATTAATCATAGCAACAGATGCATCGGAGAGAACAAAGAAAAATTTTAGGCTAATAGCAGAAGAAAAACAAATTCCTATACGAGAAATAGAAACAATAGAAGAAATAAGCAGAGCAATAGGGCAAACCAACAAGGCAGTACTAGGGATAACAGATACTAACTTTTCAAAGGAAATGATAAAAAGCATTGATGGAGGTGATATTATTGGGTAAGATTAAGATCTATGAAATAGCAAAAGAAATCGGCTTAACCAGTAAAGAAATAATTGAAAAAGCAAATGAGTTAGGTATTGAAGCAAAAAGCCATATGAGTGGAATAGAAGAGGAAGAAGCAAAAAGAATTAAAGCAGCATTTTCTTCTACTAAAACAGGAGAAACAGAAAAGAAGGAAGAATCTAAAAAAATAGAGAAAACAGCGAAAAAAGAAACAAAGAAAAATGATACACCTGTCATTATAAGAAGAGAAGTCATTATTGCGGACGAAGAAGAAAGAGAAAAGGAAGAGGAAAGAAAGAAAAAAGAACAGAAAAGCAAGCAGATGGGCTTTGTAGAGAGAAATAAAAATACAGATTATAACATCGTATATCGTAATAAGCCAACAAAGCCAATGACAGTAAGTGAACTATTTGGAATAGGCAAGAAAGAAGAACCAAAACAAAAAGAACCTATAAAAGAGGAAAAAGAAGAGAAAAAACAAGAAGAAAAGGTAGAAGAAAAGAAACCAGAGATAAAAGAAGAAGTAAAAGAAATAAAACCTGAAAAGAAAGAGGAAGAAGTTAAAAAACAAGAAAATATGGTGGATACAAAGCAACAAACAGTGAAAGTAGAAAATACAAAAAATCAATATAATAAGAATAATAATCATAAACCTTCTTATCAAAATCGACAATCTAATCATTTCCAAAATCGTGAGAATAATGGGGGATATCCAAGAAACCAAAATCATTCTGGATTTGCAAAACAAAATAATAATCAAGGAGGTTTTGCGGGTAGAAGAAATAACCAAGGTGGATTCCAAAACAGAAATGGAGGAAACTCTTATAATAGAGAAAAGAGACCTTTAGATGAGCGTGGAATTGATAAAAACATTAAAGATATTATGGCAGCAGATGTAGTAGAAAAAGAAACCCAAAGAGACTTTAATAGTAGAGCCATTGATAAAGTAAAAAATGAAAGATATGAAGAAAAGAAAAAATCTACAAGAGTAAAGAAGGCAGACAGATTCCAAGAAGATTTTGATGATGAAAAGCTAAAAGACTTAAAGCAAGTAGATAGATTATCTCATATGTTTGACGACCAAGAAGGTGGTATGTTAGATTATTATGACCTAACTACTGCAAGAGGTAAGAGAAACAAAAAGAAAGTAAATAAAAATACAGAAGAAAGAACACAAAAAATCTTTAAATTAACAGATATCACTATTCCAGAAACGATTACCGTAAAAGATTTAGCAGCAGAACTTAAAAAAACAACTGCTGAGGTTATTAAAAAGCTATTGGGCTTTGGTATTATGGCTACTATCAATAACGAAATTGATTTTGATACAGCTTATCTAGTAGCACAAGAATTTGGCGTAAATGCTACTAAGAAAGAAGAAGTAAAAGAAGAGGATATCTTATTTGATGAGTCAGAAGATAAAGCAGAAGAACTAGAGGCTAGACCACCAGTAGTGTGTGTTATGGGACATGTAGACCATGGAAAAACCTCACTTTTAGATGCTATTCGTAGCACAAATGTAATAGAAGGAGAAGCAGGAGGTATTACTCAAGCAATTGGTGCTTACATGGTAAATGTAAATGGAAGAGAAATTACCTTCTTAGATACACCTGGACATGAAGCTTTTACTAGTATGCGTGCTAGAGGAGCACAAATTACCGATATTGCTATTCTAGTAGTAGCAGCTAATGATGGTGTTATGCCTCAAACAGTAGAAGCCATTCACCACGCAAAAGCAGCAGGAGTTCCTATTATTGTAGCTGTTAATAAAATTGATTTGCCAGAAGCAAATGTAGATAAAGTAAAACAGGAATTAATGAACTATGAATTAGTACCTGAAGAATGGGGAGGAGATACTATTTTCGTACCTATCTCTGCTAGAAATCACCAAAATATTGATGAATTACTAGAAATGGTATTGCTAGAGGCAGATGTATTAGAATTAAAGGCAAATCCACATAAACAAGCCAAAGGTGTGGTTATTGAAGCAAGATTAGATAAATCGAAAGGTCCAATTGCTACTATGTTAGTACAAAGAGGAACTTTAGACGTGGGAGATACTATTGTAGTAGGTTCTGCCATTGGTAGAATTAGAGCCATGAAAAATGATAAAGGACAAAAAGTAAAAAGTGCAACACCATCTACACCAGTAGAAATTATGGGATTAACAGAACTTCCAGAAGCAGGAGATATTTTCTACGAAGTAAAAGACGAAAAAATGGCAAAACATTTAATAGAAAGAAGAAAACGTCAAGCAAGAGAGAAATCCATTAATCAAGTAACACCAGTTACTTTAGATAATTTGTTTAGCCAAATGGAACAAGGTCACTTAAAACAATTAAATATTATTGTAAAAGCAGATGTACAAGGAAGCGCAGAAGCATTAAAACAATCCCTAGAAAAATTATCAGACGAAGAAGTAAAGGTAAGAGTGATTCATAGTGCAGCAGGAGCAGTAAATGAATCAGATGTTACTCTTGCTAAAGTAAGCAATAGTATTATTATTGCATTTAATGTAAGACCAGGACCAATTGCAAAACAAGTAGCAGAAAAAGAAGCAGTAGAGATAAAACAATATTCTGTTATTTACCAAGCAATTGATGATGTAAAAGCCGCTATGAAGGGAATGTTAGATCCAATTTTTGAAGAAAAAGTAATTGGAAATGTAGAAGTAAGACAAACCTTTAAAGTATCTAATGTAGGAACAATTGCAGGAGCTTATGTACTAGATGGAAAAATAGAAAGAAATGCGAGAGTAAGAGTAATTCGTGATAATGTAGTAATTCATGAAGGAAAATTAGCTTCTCTAAAGCGTTTCAAAGATGATGTAAAAGAAGTAGCAAAAGGATATGAATGTGGTATGCAAATAGAAAACTACAATGATATTAAAGAGGGAGACATCATAGAAGTATATGTAATGGAAGAGGTGAAAAGATAAGAGAAATCTTATCTTTTCCTAGACAAAATAGAAAGGATAGAAAGAACGTGCAAAGTTTTAAAGAACAAAAACAAGAATTTCAAGGAAGAATGACAAGAAATGTAAATGTACAAAGAAGTATTGAAAATTTTAATAAGAGAAAAGATGCTCAGAAGAAAGAAAAAGAAAGAAGAGAGCAACTTTCAAGAACAATTGCTAAATTAGAAGCAAAGGAACAAGAAAGATAAAAAGGAGGCAAAAAAATGCCAAAAAATGAAAATAGACTAAATCGTATTGACGAAGAACTAAAAAAAGAATTGAGCCAAATTATTTCTTTTGAATTAAAAAATCCAGATGCAACAGGCTTAATTAGTGTAACAAAAGTAAAAATTACACCAGATTTAAAATATGCCAAAGTATATATAAGTATGTTAAATTCCAAGAACGAAGAAAAAACACTAGAAGCATTAAAACAGTCAGCAGGCTTTATGAGAAGTTTAATTGCAAAAAGAGTCAATTTAAGAATTACACCAGAATTAGTATTTGAAAAAGATGATTCGATGGAATATGGCGCAAAAATAGATGCAATTATTAAGGAATTAAAAGAAGAAAGTAAAGATGATAAATAAAAGTAAATGATACAAATTTTACTCTTTTTTAGGAGAAAGCTTAAAGCGGGAAAGGAAGAAAAAAATGACTTTAGATAATATATTAGAAGAAATACAAAAGGCAAAATCTATTGTAATATTAACACATGAAAATCCAGATGGAGATGCCATAGGTAGCAGTTTGGCTATGTATGGGGCTCTAAGAAAAATGGGCAAAGAAGCAGACGTTATTGTACCAGAAATGCCGAAGGCATATAGTTTTTTACCATATGCAGAAGTGGCAAAAAAAGAATCTCAAGTGGAAAGCTATGATTTAGCAATTTCTGTGGATGTAGCTACTATTCCATTATTAAATGGTTTTGCTAGTTATTTTGAAACGGCAAAAGTAAAAATAGTGATTGACCATCATGCAACCAATACGATGTTTGGAGATTATAACTATGTAAACCCTGATGCACCAGCTTGTGCACAAGTATTATTAAATATCTTTGACTATTTTGGTGTGGAAGTAGATAAAGAAATAGGAACATGCATTTTAACAGGTATTATTACAGATACAGGCGGATTTGCCTACCAAAGTACTACACCAGAAACATTTGAATTTGCAGCTGAATTATTAAAAAAAGGAGTAAATGTTTCTAATATTTATAAAAGAGTAATGAATACAAAATCCAGAGCAAATTTTGAACTTCGCAAAAGAGCGATGGATAGAATGGAATTTATAGAAGATGGAAAAATAGCCTATACTTATCTTACACAGAAAGATATGGAAGAAACCAATGCGGATGCAGATGACCATGAGGGAATTGTAGAAGAAGGAAGGGCAATAGATGGAGTAGAAGTTTCTATTTTCATAAGAGAAAGTAAAAAAGGAAATTATAGAGTATCTCTTCGTTCTAATGACTATCTAAATGTTTCGGATGTTTGCTTAGTATTTGGAGGAGGAGGACATCTTCATGCAGCAGGTTGCACTATGAATGTAAGCTTAGAGCAAGCTAGAGATAGAATTATTAGCCAAGTAAGAACCTATTTGAAATAAGAAGTAAAAAAGAAACTGAAACAAATTACTATAATTATTTCAGTTTCTTATCCATTAATAATCAAATTCTGATAATATCTTGTTAACTTCTTCTTTATAAGAATCATCTACATTAAGGTAAATAAGAGTATTAGCTATTCTAGAAACAACTTGGTATTTTCCATTTGTTTGTAAAGTAAATTTAGCATAATTATTAATACTTATATTGCTGCTAACAGATCCATTTCCTTTAGAAGATTCAAAATTAGCTTTATTATTATTATACATACCAATAGCGTAGGATTCATCAGATAGTGTATAGAACTCAATTTGATAATTATAATCACTTTGAACAGCAAGATATACCTGTTCTACATAAGGATAATTAGAAAATTGGCTAGTAGCATCTACAACGGTGTAACCTTTTTCTTGCATAGAAGATTGGAAAGCAGAAGCAGAGATAGCAATTTTTTCTCTATTTAAAGAGAAAAAAACAATTCCTCCAATAACAGCTAATACTAAAATGATAATAAGAATAATTATCCATATTTTTTTCAAAACAATCTCCCCCTTTCATATGAATATCTATGTTTATTTTACTATAATGAATATCTTTGTCAATAGAAAGATTTGTCAAAATTAGAGAAATTTTACAAATAAATGATGAAAAATGATAAAAATGGAAAGAAGGAAGTACTAATGGTGAATGGAATAATTGTAATAGACAAACCAAAAGGATATACTTCGCATGATGTGGTAGCAAAAGTAAAAAGAATTTTACAAGTGCATAAAATTGGTCATACAGGTACATTAGATCCAAATGCAACAGGAGTATTACCACTGTTATTAGATAATGCTACGAAGGTATCAAAATATCTTATAGAACATGACAAGACTTATGAAGTAGTACTGCAATTAGGAATAAGAACAGATACACTAGACGGCGAAGGAAATATTTTAGAACAACAAATAGTGGATTGGAATAATTATTCTGAAGGAGAAATAGAGGTAGTGTTAAAATCTTTTTTAGGAACACGAAAGCAAATACCTCCTATGTATTCAGCCATAAAAGTAAAGGGAAAAAAGTTATATGAATATGCAAGAAAAGGACAAAATGTAGAAATACCGGCTAGAGAAATTACGATATATGATATGGATTTAATAAAAGTAGATGCAATAGAAAAACAGATTACCTTTCAAGTAGCTTGTTCCAAAGGAACCTATATCAGAAGTTTGTGTGAAGAAATAGCAAAGCAATTAAATACCATAGGCTATATGAGAGAATTGAGAAGAACAAAGGTAGGAAATTTTTCTTTAGAGAATGCGATTACATTAGAAGAACTAGAACAACAGGCAGAGGATAGTTTGTGGATAAAGAAAAAAATCTTAACAGTAGAGCAAGTATTAAAAGATTATTCAACGATACAATTAGAAGAAAAGAGAATGCATCATTTTTTGAATGGAGTAAAAATATCTGTTAGCCAACCAGATGGGGTATATCATATAAAAGATAAAAAAGGAAATTATATAGGATTAGGTATAGTAGAAAATAAAAAACTAAAAAGAGACGTGATTTTATAGAATAAAATATCTAGTAGTATTGGCTACTAGATGAAGATTACTCAAAATATTTTATTTATTATAGCATAAAAAATAAAAAACTACAAATACTAAAAAAAGAGATAAAGTTAGGAAAACGAAGAAAAAAAGAGGAAACGAGAGTTAGGATAAAGGAAAAGAAAAAATTTCAAAGAAAAAAGAATTGCAAATAAAAACAATATGTGCTAATATATAAATAACTTAAAGAGAATAAACAAAAAACTTCCCTGCGTAGTACGTGTAGACTGGAATTTTATTACCAACAAATTTTAAAAGGGAGTCCGCCTTTGAAAGTGGCGTGTAAGCTTACTAAGAGTAAGAAACCCAGGAGCTTTCAACAAGACACCCACCTGTGAAAACAGGTATTAAAAATTTCTTCATCTTACGGCTAATGTGGGGGTAATTTTTCAAAAAGAGGTAGCCGATGCAAAACAAAAAATGAGTTTGCTAATCTTAAGTAAAGAGGATTAGCAAACTTTTTTTCTTGCTATTTGCTTTGGAGTGTAGTAAAATATAGGCAAAATAGAAAGAGAGGCTAAAAAGTGACTATAAAGCAAGCTTTATTAACCACAAGAGAAAAATTAAAAGAAATGGGAAAGGAAGATGCCCATTTGCAAGCCAAAAGACTGCTAAGCTTTGTTTTGCAAAGAAATGAAAATGATTGTATCGTACATGAAGAAGAAAATGTAACAGAGCAAGAGATAGAAAAAATGAAGCAGTATTTAGCTCAAATGCAAAAAGGAATGCCTATTCAATATATTACAAAAGAGCAAGAATTTATGGGATATCCTTTTTATGTAGATGAGAATGTTTTAATACCACAGCCAGATACAGAAATTTTAGTAGAAGAAGTGATGTCACTATATCCTAAAGAAAGTAAGCTTACGATTCTAGATTTATGTACGGGAAGTGGGTGTATTGGTATTTCGCTTGCTAAATATTTTGTGAATAGTAGAGTGTATCTAAGTGATGTTAGTAAGGAAGCACTTTCTATTGCAGAAAAGAATGGGCAAAAAAATCATGTAGATAATATACAAATTTTGCAATCTAACTTATTTGAAAATATCCCAAACGAATTGGATGTAATTGTTAGTAATCCTCCGTATATTCCATCAAAGGAAATACCATTTTTGTCAGAAGAAGTACAAAAAGAACCCCATATTGCATTGGATGGTGGGATAGAAGGATTAGATTTTTATCAAAAAATCATCAGAGAAAGTCCAAAGTTTTTGAAAGATAAAGGATATTTATGTTTAGAAATGGGATATGACCAAAAGGAAAAAATAGCAAGTTTACTAGAAAAAAATGATGCATTTCAAAGATATTATACAAAAAAAGATTTAGCAGGAATAGATAGAGTGATAGTAGCACAAAAAAAGTAGCAAGGGAGGGAGAATATGTCCTTTTCATCCGAGTTAAAAGAAGAACTAAGTAAAAAAAATAATTTAGCTAATAAAGAAGAAGTAAAATGGGAATTAATAGGCTATTTGATTAGTAACAATACTACTTGTTATAAAACAAAGATAAAGTACACAACAGAAAACGAATATAATATTAATCGATTTAGCAAATTACTTTCTAATGTGAATCAATTAGATTATCAAATAGGCTTAACAGGGAAAGTATATTGGATAGAATGTAAAAAAATCGATTTGCCAGAAATAGAATATGGAGAAGAAAGTATTTCTTATCAACAAAAAGACTTAGCAGAAAATTTAATAAAAGCATTCCTAAGGGGGATTTTTTTAGGAAGCGGTAGTATGAATAATCCAGAGAAAAAGTATCATTTAGAACTGCTATTTGCAAAAGAAGAAACAGCGAAACAGATACAAGAATTGATGCAGAGTGTTTTTATTTCTTTTAAATGGTTGGAAAGAAAAAAAGGATATGCATTGTATCTAAAAGAAGGAGAAGAAATTTCAAAATTTTTAGCATTTGTAGGAGCAACACAGGCTGTATTAAAATTTGAAGAAATAAGAGTACTACGTGATATGAAAAACCAAGTAAATAGAACAGTTAACTGCGAGACAGCAAATTTAAATAAAACGGTAGAAGCGGCGGTAAAGCAATTGCAGGCAATACAAACTTTGCAAAAAAAAGGAAAATGGGAGAACTTGCCAGAAAATTTAAAAGAAATAGGGAAACTTCGCTTAGAAAATCCCCATGCAAGTTTAATAGAATTGGGAAAAATGCTAAAAGAACCAATAGGAAAATCAGGAGTGAATCATCGTATGCAAACGATTTTATCTTTGGCAAGTAAGGAAGAATAAGATTTATAGGATAAATAGAAAGGAAAACAAAATGGAGGAAATAGGAATTTATATACATATTCCTTTTTGTGTAAGAAAGTGTGATTATTGCGATTTTATTTCTTATGCGGGAAAAGAAGAAAAGATGCTAGCATATGTAGAGAGTTTACAAAAGGAGATAGTAGAAAAGGCAAAAAACATAAGAAATGAGAAAAAAGTAATAGATACCATATATATAGGAGGGGGAACACCCTCTTTTCTTCCGCTTGGAAGAATACAAGCAATTTTAGAAACAATAAAAAAAGAATATAGCGTAAAAGAAGATGCAGAAATTACCATAGAAGTAAATCCTGGTACAGTAAGCAAAGAAAAATTACAAGAATATAGAAAATGCGGTTGCAATCGTATTAGCATAGGATTGCAAGCAACAAGACAAAAAACATTAGAAAGAATAGGAAGGATACATACCTTTGAACAATTTTTAGAAACTTATCAAATGGCAAAAGAAGTAGGATTTTCCAATCAAAATGTAGATATCATGATAGGTTTGCCAGAGCAGAGCTGTGAAGAAGTGGAAGAAAGTGTTCATAAAGTATTAGAGCTAGAGCCAAAACATATTTCTATCTACTCTTTAATGGTAGAAGAAGGCACACCTTTAGAAAAGAAAATTGCACAAGGAAAATACGGATTACCATCGGAAGAGGAAGAAAGAAATATGTATTGGAAGGTAAAGCAAATGTTAGAACAAAGCGGATATATTCATTATGAAATATCCAATTTTGCCAAACCACGGCTGGGAATCTAAGCATAATCTACATTGTTGGGAACAAAAAGAATATTTCGGTTTTGGACTTGCTGCACATTCCTATTATCAAAAACAAAGATATAGCAATATAGAAAATTTAGAACAATATATAGAAAATGTACAAAACGATCTATTTGAAAAAAATAAAATTCTTCAGGAAAAACAAAATAAAGAAGAAGAACAAAAAGAATATATGTTATTGGGATTAAGAAAACTACAAGGAGTATCCATACAAGCTTTTCAAAAAAAATTTGGAAATAATCCATTAGAACTCTATGCAAATAGTTTAGAAAAACTACAAAAAGAAAACTTAGTAGAAATAAAGAACGATAATATTCAATTAACCAATAAAGGACTAGATTTAGCTAACCTTGTTTGGGAAGAATTTGTATAAGTAATGAAATAAAAAAAGCCCCCACAAGGAGGCTTAGTATTCAACATCAATACGCCAATCATAATCATCATTGTAATCGTCGTCCGGTGAATCTTCATCATAAAAGAAGAGGTCGTCATATACTATAGCAATTATAATACTGCTGATTATAATACCAAGCAAGACAAAAAAGTTTGAAATCATCGAAAACAATAAAGATAAAATGATTGCAATTATGATAAGTATAAATGCTACAATACGTGTGAAGATATCTGAGATTTTTTTGCTTATTCTCATAAAGCCTCCTATGTAGGGTGCAAAAGCCTATAAACCTAGGCTTAATTAAAAAGTTACATAAGAGTAGTATAGCATAAATAATAGTAAAAATCAAATTTTAGAGGCAGGTATCATAATGTGAAAAAGGTCACAGAAAATTCACAAAAAAATTAGCAATCTATATTGACAATTGCTAAAAATGGAGATAATATATAGAAAGTAATTAGCAGTCTTAAGTAAGAAGTGCTAATGAAGGAGTGAAAAATATGCTAGATGAAAGAAAAAAGAAGATATTACAAGCAGTAGTGGATGAATATGTGAACACTGCGGAGCCAGTTAGTTCTGCTATATTAGTAAAAAAATATGGACTTCCTTATAGCAGTGCTACTGTAAGAAATGAACTAGCAGAATTAGAAAGTGGAGGATATTTAGATAAAACACATACCTCTTCAGGACGTGTACCTTCCAAAAAGGGTTATCAATATTACGTAGATGAATTAGTAAAAGAAGATGATATTTCTTTAGAAGAAATTAAATATATTCAATCTAAATTATCTACAAAAGTAAATGAAATTGAAGATTTGACGAAAATTGCAACTACTACTTTATCAGAAATTACGCATTACACTTCTGTCGCAGTGGGACCAAAACCAGAAGTTCAAATTATTGAAGAAATAAAGTTTGTGCTATTAGGTAGTAGAATGTTGATGGTAGTTATTGTAACAGATAACGGTTTGGTAAAAGAAACCATTATCAAATATGATGAAGATATTACAGAAAGTCAAGTAGAAACTTTAAATAATTTGTTTAATAGTAACTTAAAAGGGAAACCTTTAAGTAAGATTGATAAACCGATGGAAGAATATATTTTAGCAGAAATTCAATATAGCGTTAAAGTGATTAGACCAATTATAGAGCAAATCAATCATATTGTAGAAGAAGAGGAAGATGTTTATTTCCAGGGAGCTAATAAAGCTTTCGAATTACCAGAGTTTAAGAGCTTAGAAATTGCCAAAAATTTTGTGAATGTATTAGATACCAAAGAGATTATGCTAGATATGTTAAACTCGGGAGTGGCAAAAGATATTAATGTATATATAGGCGATGAAAAGGAAAATAAACAGTTGAAAGACTTTAGTATCATTACTTTCAAACATTCGGTAGGCAATAAAGACTTAGGAACAATTGGAATTATAGGACCCAAGAGAATGAATTATTCAAAAGTTATTTCTGTAATGAAATATCTTAGTAAAAAATTAAATGAACAAGAAGGACAAGAAGATAAAAAAAGACGTAAAAAAGAAGAATAATAAAGAAGGAATGGTGTGGAAGATATGGCTGAAAAAGAACAAAAACAAGAAGAATTACAGCAAGAAGAAAGCACAAAAACAGAAGAACAAACATTAAAAGATACGATTTTAATGCAAAAACAAAAACTAGAAGAGCAAGAAGACAGATTAAAAAGGTTAATGGCAGAATTTGATAATTACAAAAAAAGAAGTAGCAAAGAAAGAGATAGCTTATATCATTCATTAGTAGGAGATATTTTTACATCTTTATTACCAGTGATTGATAATTTAGAAAAAGCAGTACAAGCAAAAACAGAAGATGAAGGCTACAAACAAGGAGTAGAACTAGTGCTAAAGCAAATGCAAGATGTTTTAAAAGCAAATGGAGTAGAAGAAATTGAAGCAGTAGGAAAAACTTTTGATCCAGAATTGCATGAAGCAGTTAGTTCAGTAGTAGACGAAAACTTAGGAGAAAAAGAAATTAAAGAAGAATATAGAAAAGGCTATAAAATTGGAGGTAAAGTCATTCGCCATTCTATGGTAGTAGTGGCCAACTAAAAAAGGATAAAATGATGGTAGTTTTATCATTTATAAAATAGATTAATAAAAGGAAAGGAAGAATAAATTATGGGAAAAATTATAGGAATTGATTTAGGAACAACAAATAGTTGTGTAGCAGTTATGGAAGGAGGAGAACCAGTCGTTATTCCAAATGCAGAAGGAAATAGAACAACACCTAGTGTTGTAGCATTTTCAAAAAATGGAGAAAGACTAGTAGGACAAATTGCAAAACGTCAAGCTGTTACAAATCCAGAGCATACTATTATTTCTATTAAAAGAAAAATGGGAACAAGTGAAAAAGTAAATATAGATGGGGAATCTTTTTCTCCACAAGAAATATCTGCTATGATTTTGCAAAAATTAAAAACAGATGCAGAAAATTATTTAGGACAAAAAGTAACACAAGCAGTTATTACTGTACCTGCTTACTTTAGTGATAGCCAAAGACAAGCTACAAAAGATGCAGGTAAAATTGCAGGACTAGAAGTATTAAGAATTATTAATGAACCAACAGCAGCATCTCTTGCTTTTGGTATGGATAAAGAAGATCAAGACCAAAAAATTATGATTTATGACTTAGGTGGAGGAACATTTGATGTTTCTATCCTAGATATTGGTGATGGTGTATTTGAAGTATTAGCAACAAATGGTAATACACATTTAGGTGGAGATGACTTTGACCAAAGAATTATTGATTACCTAGTATCTGAATTCAAAAAATCAAGTGGTATTGATTTAAGCACAGATAAGATGGCAATGCAACGTTTAAAAGAAGCAGCAGAAAAGGCAAAGATAGAACTTTCTGGTATGCAACAAACACAAATTAACTTGCCTTTCATTACAGCAGATGCTACAGGACCAAAACACTTAGATATTACATTATCTAGAGCAAAGTTTGAAGAATTAATTTCAGACCTAGTAGATGCTACAAGAGTACCAGTAGAGCAAGCTATGAAAGATGCTGGTATTACAGCAAACGATATTCACAAAGTATTATTAGTTGGTGGATCGACAAGGGTACCATGTGTACAAGAAATGGTTAAGAAAATTACAGGAAAAGAGCCAGATAAAGGAATTAACCCAGACGAATGTGTAGCTATTGGTGCTGCTATTCAAGGTGGTGTATTATCTGGAGATGTAAAAGACTTAGTATTACTAGATGTAACACCATTATCTCTAGGAATTGAAACTTATGGTGGCGTATTTACAAAATTAATTGAAAGAAATACTACTATTCCAACGAAAAAATCACAAATTTTCTCAACAGCAGCAGATGGTCAAACTTCTGTAGAAGTACACGTATTACAAGGTGAACGTGAAATGGCTGCTTATAACAAAACATTAGGAAGATTCCAATTAACAGGAATTCCAGCAGCACCACGTGGAGTACCACAAATTGAAGTAACATTTGATATTGATGCTAATGGTATTGTACACGTATCTGCAAAAGATATGGCAACAGGAAACGAACAACAAGTATCTATTACAGCATCTACTAATTTAACAGACGAAGATATTGATAAAGCAGTAAAAGATGCAGAAGCACATGCAGAAGAAGACAAGAAAAAGAAAGAAGAAATTGAAGCAAGAAATAATGCAGAAAGTTTAGTATATAACTCAGAAAAAACATTAAATGAGTTAGGAGATAAAATTAGTGGAGAAGAAAAAGCAAAGGCAGAAGAAGAAATTGCTAATGTAAAGAAAGCACTAGAAGGAACAGATGTAGAAGCCATTAAACAAGCAACAGAGAAATTAACAACTGTATTCTATTCTATTTCTGAAAAACTATATGCAGCTTCTAATCCTAATGCAGGTGCCAATGCAGGAACAAGTGAAAATGCACAACAAGGTCCAAAAACAGATGAAAATGGTAATGTATATGATGCTGACTACAAAGTAGAAGATGAAAATGACAAAAAATAGAAGTATAACTTAAAATAAGGCGGATGTAATTCCGCCTATTTTAAAAGAGCTATAAAGAAAAAGGAGAATAAAAAATGGCTAAAAGAGATTATTACGAAGTACTAGGCGTATCCAAAACAGCAACGGATGACGAATTAAAAAAGGCATATCGAAAATTAGCAAAAAAATACCATCCAGATGCTAATCCAGATAATAAAAAAGAGGCAGAAGAAAAATTTAAAGAAGTCAACGAAGCTTATGAGACATTATCCGATCCACAAAAAAGAAAAATGTATGACCAATTTGGTCCAGATGGGCCACAAGGATTTGGTGGCGGAGCAGGAGGACCATATGGTCAAGGAGGATACTACTCTTATACTACATCAGGATTTAATGGATTTGACGATTTTGGAGATTTAGGAGATATATTCTCATCCTTCTTTGGAGGTAGTGGATTTGGCGGAAGAAGCAGGCAAAACAATGGACCTACCAAAGGAGCAGACTTAAAAGCAAATATTGATATTTCTTTTGAAGATTCTTATTTGGGTGTAGAAAAAGAAATCGTATTAAACAGAAATGAAACTTGCTTTGTATGCCATGGAAGCGGTGCAAGACCTGGTACAAAAGTAGAAACCTGTAGTATGTGTCATGGAACAGGAACCATTAAACAAGTACAAAATACCATTTTAGGACAAATGCAAACACAGAGACCTTGTAATAATTGTCATGGAACAGGAAAAGTAATCAAAGAACCTTGTGACGAATGTAAAGGAAAAGGAACTGTTAGAAAACAAGCAAGAATAAAAGTAAAAATTCCAGCAGGAATTGATGACGGTCAAACCATTGTACTAAGAGGAGAAGGAGAGCCTGGAGAAAAGGGCGGTTCAAAAGGAGATTTATACATAGTAGTGCGCATTAAAAAGCATAGTATCTTTACTAGAAAAGGAGATAATGTACTATGTGACGTGCCAATTACTTTTACTCAAGCAACTTTAGGAGCAGAAATAGAAGTACCAATGGTAGATGGAAGAAAAGAAAAATATCGTATTCCAGAGGGTACACAACCAGGAACGAAGTTTACGATTCGTAATGAAGGATTTAAAAATATCAATGGAAATTATCAAGGAGATTTCATTTTTACAGTACAAGTGCAAGTACCAAAACGTTTAAACAAAGAACAAAGAGATTTACTAGTAGCACTTGCCAAAACAATGAATGAACAACCACCAATCAAGAAAAAAGGATTTTTTGGATAAAAACAATGAACTTTAGGGACATTCCTTAAAGTTCATTTTCTATTTTTGTCCCATTTAACCCTGACTTAAGTGGGACACCCTAAGAATAATGTCGAAAAAATTACGTAAATAAGATTTGTATAATTACCTTGCTATTTTTTATGGAATATAGTAAAATAGCAATAGAAAAAAGAAGAGGAAAAGAGAAAATGCAAAAGTTTTTTGTAGAAGAAAGTCAAATACAAGAAAATCAAGTAGTTATTCAAGGTTCTGATGTGAATCATATAAAAAATGTACTTAGAATGAAAACAGGAGATATTCTTTTAGTAGGAAATAAACAGACAAAAGAAACTTATTTGGCAGAAATAACAAGTGTGCAAGCAGAAAATATTGGGTGTAAAATCAAAGAAAGGCAGAAGGAAAAAATAGGGCAAGTAGCAGTAACTTTATATCAAGGCTTACCAAAAGCAGATAAATTGGAATGGATTATACAGAAAACCACAGAAATAGGAATACATAGTATTGTACCTGTTATCACGGAAAGAACCATTGTAAAATTAGCAGACAAAGATAAAACCAAAAAGCAAGATAGATGGCAGAAAATAGCAGAAGTGGCTGCAAAACAATGCAAAAGAAGTGATATACCAGAAATAAAAAGTATACGAACATTAGAAGAAATAGAACAAGATATAAAAGAATACGATATATTTTTGATTGCTTATGAAGAAGAAAAAGCAAATACGTTAAAATATTGTTTAAGAAGAAGCATAGAATTAGAAAAAGAAGTAAAAAATATAGGGATATTTATTGGACCTGAAGGAGGAATTTCCATAAGAGAGGTAGAAAAGTTAAAGTCTTATGGAGAAAACGTAAAATGTGTTACATTAGGGGATAATATCTTAAGAACAGAAACAGCTCCTATGGTAATGCTAGCGAATATTTTATATGAACTTATGTAAATTTTAAAAGAAAGGAAATTAATTTAGTGAAAAAGAAACAAGAAAGCAAAAGAGAAGAAGAGAAAAAAATAGTAGAGAAAGAGCAAAAAGAAAAAAAATCAGAAGGAAGAAATAAACAAACAAATACAATA
Source organism: uncultured Clostridiaceae bacterium (assembly GCA_946493085.1). Lineage (GTDB taxonomy): Bacteria > Bacillota > Clostridia > TANB77 > CAG-508 > UMGS1663. Next base: position 29,137 of record CAMMAC010000011.1, on the reverse strand, counting down.
GAAGAAGCCAAAAAGCAAGCAACTGAAATAGAAGAAAATGCAAAAACAGACACAATAGAAGAAACAGAAGAAATTATCATTCAAGAAGCAGAAGAAACTAGTTTAATTGACCAAAAAGCATTGGAAGAAAAGCAGCTAGAGGCAATAGAAAAAGAGAGAAAAAAACAAAAAACAATTTCTAAAGTGCGAAAAGAAAAAATTGATAAAAATATTCTAGAAAATCTTTGTTTTGGTATAGCATTTCTTTTCTATTTTATCTTTTTAAATTTAGGAGCAATGCATATTAGACCAGAAGTATATCTAGTAGATTTAAAAGTATTTAGCTTAGTTTCTATTGCTATTACCATAGGCACTTATGAGAAAGCTTACCATAAAGATAGTGGAAGAATTGCCATTCATGGAATAGAACTAATGGTGCTTTCTATTATCACACTAATAGCCTTATATATCCAACAAACCTATCCAGCTATATTAACAGATATTTTAAATGCTGTAGCTGTATTATATGCTGTATACTTTGTCATGAAAAGTATTATTGTACATTTAGAAATGAAAAAAGTAGCTTTAAAAAGAGCAAGTGATATTAGAAAAATTACGCATATAGAGGAATAATAGAAAAGAGGTAAAACAAAATGAGAAGTATGACAGGCTATGGGAGAGCAAGCTTAGAAAAAGAAAATAGAAATTATCAAATAGAAATGAAATCCGTGAATCATAAATATAGTGATATTACCATAAAATTACCTAAAACCCTAACCTATTTAGAAGATAAAATGAAAAAGCAAATAGGAGCAAGTATTTCTAGAGGAAAAGTAGATGTATTTGTTAGTTTTGAAAATAACAGTGGAGAAGGAAAAGACATTATTGTTAACCATGAAATGGTAAAAAAATACATGGATGCTTTTTATACATTAGCAGAAGAAAATCAATTGGCATTGTCTATTCCTGTTACAGAAGTTATCAAATTGCCAGAGGTTTTAAGCGTGCAAACAATAGAAACAAAAGAAGATGTGATTGAACAAGAAGTGATGGCATGTTTGCAAGAAGCAATACAGCATTTTGTAGAAATGAGAGAAGTGGAAGGTAATAAAATAAAAGAGGATTTGCTAGATAGAGTAGAGCAGGTAGAGAAAGAAATTCTAAAATTTTCTGAATATTCTGCTGGACTTGTAGAAGAATATGTAGTAAAATTAAGACAGAGAGTAAAAGATATGTTGCAATCAGACAAAATAGAAGAATCGAGAATTGCACAAGAGGCAGTTATTTTTGCAGATAGAACATCTATCGAAGAAGAAGTAACAAGACTAAAGAGCCATGTCATGCAAATGAAGAATTTATTAGAAGAGAAAAAGCCAGTTGGTAAAAAAATGGATTTTTTAATACAGGAAATGAATAGAGAAGTAAACACAATTGGTTCCAAATCAGCTAATTTGGATATTACAAACTTAGTAATAGACCTAAAGACCATGTTAGAAGATATAAGAGAACAAATACAAAACATAGAATAGAAACATACCAAATGGCAAAGATTCATATCTGAAGTTAGGAAAAGAATATTTTCCTAAGAAAAGGAGGTAGATTCTATGCAATTAGTCAATATTGGGTTTGGTAATATTGTATCAGGAAATAGAATTGTGGCTATTGTTAGTCCAGAGTCAGCACCTATAAAAAGAATTATGCAAGATGCAAGAGAAAATGGAACAGCAATAGATGCTACATATGGAAGAAAGACGAGAGCCGTTCTAATTATGGATTCAGGGCATGTAATATTTTCGGCAGTGCAACCAGAAACAGTAGCTGCCAGATTTGCAAAAGAAGGAAAAGAAAGTTTAGCGCTAGATGAAAAAATTTAAAAGAAAGAAGGAATGAAAATGATAGTAAAACCGACAACAGCGGAACTTATGACAAAAACAGATAGTAAATTTAGATTAGTTATTGCAACGGCAAGACGTGCAAGACAAATAGCAGCAGGAAGTGAAATACTAACAGATGTAAATGAACAAGCACCAGTTACCATTGCTGCAAACGAAATTGCAGAGGGTAAGGTGAAAATTTTATGTTAGTATTACTTTCAGGGGTATCCGGAGCAGGAAAAGATACCATAAAAAAAGAATTAATTAAAAGAATGGAAAATGTGGTATCCCTTCCTTCTTTTACAGATAGACCGCCAAGACCAGGAGACGTACCAGGACAAACTTACCATTTTGTATCTACTGAAGAATTTGAAGCAATGATAGAAAAGCAGGAATTATATGAATACAATGTACATCATGAACATTATTATGGTACATCTAGAAAATTGATGAATGAAAAAATACAAAGTGGAAAAATTATCGTAAAAGATATTGATGTCAATGGAGTAGAGAATTTAATTCAACTACTAAAACAAGATACTAAAGTGGTTACTATTTTCTTGAGGGTGCCAAAGGATATTTTAATGAAACGTTTGCAAAGACGTATTGATAAGCCAAGTATTAAAGAAATACAACTTCGTTTAAATCGTTTTGATTATGAAGAGTCTCGTATAGATATGTATGATTATGTGATTAAAAACAACAATTTAGAAAAGAGTGTACAAATTATTCAAACAATTATAGAAAATGAGTATGCTTTGAAAGAAGCGGAATTTTAAAAAATTGTACTTGACACAAAAAAAGAATAGTGATTTAATAAGAACATAAAAATAAAAAAAGGGGGAAAATATGAAGAAGACGGTTAAAATTTTAGGATTTTTAGCGTTTCTTATTGGAATTCTATTCTTTTATTCAACAGTGTCTCAAGCAGCAACAAATGGAGTGGTATTGCCAATAGAAAGTGTTATGGATGTTGAAAGAACAGATGTGGGAAATACAACCACAATTCAATTAAAGGAAGGGGAATATTACCAACCAGAAAGTGAATTAAGCCAAACATTTCAAGACTTATTAAATGAAGGTTCCAAAGGGCAACCAGGAGGACTTCTTTGTTACATTCCTGTGCCAGAAGATGCAGCAAGCAAATATACTTCTGCAAAATTTTGGGTAATTGATGAGGATGGTTTAAAGTCTAATGAGTTTAATGCTACTTTTGCAGATGCAAACTTCAATGAAATATCTATGGGGCAAGGATTAACGCAAGAAGCAAAGTATATTCAAAGAACCATTTCCATTATTTCTTCAGTTCTTTCAGGGGGAGAACAAACAAGTGTACATCGCCTTATGGGAGCGAAAGAAACAATAGGAATTACTTATTACGATGCAGAGGGAAATGCATCAGAAACAACGGAATATACCATTCAAATAAAACCAAAATTTTCACTAAATGATTTAAGAATTGAGTCAATAGGTGAGGATACCTATTCAGATGGTTGTGTTTTTGACCAAGGTAAAATTAATACATGGACAATGACAAAAGAAAATAAAAATAGACTAGTTATTTCTAATGTAAATATAGAAGAAGATTTATTAGCAAAGACTACTTTTTCAGTAGAAGATGAATCTATTTTAGATATTAATGAAAAAGGAGAAATTACGATTCGTAATGTAGGAATTACAAACGTTACCTTTACTGTACAAGGTTTATCTGTTACAGTACCATGTAGTGTTTTACCAAAAATTTTCTTTGAGGAAACTATTTCAGAACAAGAAATAGAGGATCTTATTACTTATGCAAAATATATACCAGATACACCTTATATTAGCTATACAACGAAAGAAGATACCATTTTATCTAGTGAGCTTTTAAAAGCAGCAAAAGAAATGAATAAAAGCTTAAATATTGAATATATGGCAGAAAACGGATATTATTATTCTTGGGAAATTAAGCCAGAAGACATTACAGATACAAGTAAAGATATAGATATAGGAATTGAAAAAGTAGATTGCTTTATTGATGAATTAGAAGGACAAGAAGATGTATTATTTTTAGATTTTAAACATAGTGGTTCATTACCAGCAAAAGCAACTATAGAAATAGTAGATACCAATACACTTGGTTTGTATTCTCCTATTTTAGATGCAACACATTTATACTATTATAATGAAGAAACAAAGAAATGTGAGTATGCAACAAGTATAGAAAAAATGGAGTATGATTCAGGAATTCGCTTTACAATAGATCATTGCTCAAGATGGGTAGCATCTGTAGCAGAATTGCCAGCATCTATAGTAGCAAATGGTACTGAAACGGAAAATACACCAAGTGACAATGAAACAGAAAATACAACAGAAAACAATACTACTAATAATACACAAAATAATAGTGGAGAGAATACAAATGTTAATGAAGGAAAAGGTGAGTTAGATGATGAGCCAAAAACAGGAGAAACAAATAGTGTAGTAGCAATAGTATCTTATGTAGTCATTGTATTTTCTAGTATAGGAATAGTAGCTTTTTCTAAAAGAAAAAATGTTTAGAAAAGAGTAGGATAAATCGCAATAAAAAGGAAGAAAGACATGAAGATAGGTATTATCTTCATGTCTAATTTATAGAGAAAGAAGATGTTAAGGAGTTTCTCATGAAGAAGAAAAATAGACATGCAAAAGCAACGAACCAAAAATGGAAGATAGGTATCATAATTGTTTTAGTGATTCTTATTTTAATGGCAGTAGGGTATTTCATTTGGTCAGAGTATCAAAAGCAAAAAGCAATAGAAGCAATAGGAGAAGTGCAAGAATTTATGGATTCTTCTTCCGTAGAGGGAACTAATACTCAGGAAGAAGAAAAAATAAATAAACTAAAAGCTCTACAAGAACAAAATCCAGATATCAAGGCATGGATAAAAATAGAAGGAACACAAATTCATTATCCTATTTTGCAATCAGAGGATAATGAATATTATCTAACACATAATTATAAAAAAGAAAAGAGTTCCTATGGTTCGATTTATTTAAAGAACACAGTAAATATAGAGGACCAAAATGCAAATCTTATCTTATATGGACATAACATGAAAGACGGGGAAATGTTCCAGAATTTATTAAATTATAAGGAAAAAAGTTATTGGGAAGAACATAAAAATGTAACCCTCGTCATGGAAAATGAAGTAAGAAAGTATGAAATCATAGCTGTTTTTCTATCTCGTGTATTCTATCAAAATGAAAAAAATGTATTTCGTTATTATAATTATACTAGTTTAAATACACAAGAAATTTATCAAGAGTACATAGATAATATAAATGCTATAAAATTGTATGATACAGGAATAACAGCTCAATATCCAGAACCTTTATTAACGATGATTACCTGCGAATATTCTCAAGAAAATGGAAGAATGGTTGTAGTGGCAAAACAAATATAAAAGAAAGAGTAGTATAAAAATATTTTGGACATCTGTAGAAATACAGGTGCATTTTTTTTTAGTTATTTATCTCCCAAAATTTTCATGAAAGAGCTATTTTCAATAAAAATAATAATCGAATAACATAAAAAGATAAGAAATAAAAAAAGTAAAGAGAGATAATAAAAAAAATATGAAAAGGAGAAAAAAAGAAAATGGAGAAGAATACAGGAATAACTATGATATCTTTAGTAGTGACCATTATTGTACTTATTATTTTGGCAGGAGTAAGTATGAGTATGATAGTAGGAGACAATGGAATTATTACACAAGCACAGAATGCAAAAAAGAAAACAGAAGAAGCACAAGCAAGAGAAAAATTAGATATAGCATTAATGGAGTTACAAACAGAAAAATACATGAATGCTAACTATAATGCAGAACAATTTGTTACAGATTATTTAACAAGCCAAGGTATGGTAATCCAAGAGGATATAGTTATAGTAGATGGATACCAGTTTGTAATCGATAGAGGAAATTTAAGTATAGTACAAAGCTTAGGAAAAGGGACTGAGAGTCAAACCATCAAAATTGCATTAAATAGTAATATAGCAAGTGATTATACAAAAGCAACATTAACTATAGAAATACAGGGAAGTAACAATCTTAAAAAGATACAAGTTAATGGAGAACAAATAGATATTCCAGAAAAAACAGAAAATAAATATACAGTAACACAAGAAGTAACAACGAATGGAAACTATAGTGTATATGTATTAGATAGCAATGAAGAATATAAAATGGGAAAAATTGAGATAACAGGAATTTCAGAAGATATGCAAATTAGTACAAAAGAAGAACTAGAAAATTTTAGAGATAGGGTAAATACAGGAGCAACCTACGAAGGAAGAACTATAATATTAAAAAATGATATAGATTTGCAAGGAAATGCAGATAATCAATGGATACCAATAGGAAGAGATGAGAGTATTGTATTTAAAGGAACTTTTAATGGAAACAAGCATGTAATTAGAAATATCTATATAGATACAACAGATGCTTTTCAGGGTCTATTTGGTTCTGTACAAGATGCTACTATAGAAAATGTAACAGTAACAGGAAATATTGTAAATTCTGGAGATTGGGTTGGAGGAATAGTTAGTAGTTTGTTAGGTAATACAGAAATTATCAATTGCCATAATGAAATAAATATACAGAATTTAAATAGTTACTATATAGGAGGAGTAGTAGGAATTATTAATAGACAGTCTACTGTTAAAAATTGTAGTAATAAAGGGAATGTTAGTTCTAGTGGAAAAAATGCTGGTGGAGAAACTACTATTGGAGGTATAGCAGGTGCTTGTCATGGACACATTGAATCATGTTATAATACAGGAAATATACATGGATATCGTTTAGCTGGAGGCATAACAGGAGGATTATTACAAGGAGAAATAAAAGATTGTTACAATACAGGAAATGTAGAAGTAGAAAATAGAACAGCTGGGGGCATTTCTGGATACATTCATTATTATAGCGAGGCAACATTGGGGTATACTAGAATTATTAATACGTATAGTATAGGAGAAGTAAGTGGACCTTCTTATGTAGGAGCTAGTATAGGAGAAATTGCTAATAAAGAAATACCTGTAGAAGCAAGTAATAATTATGCTTTAAATCAGAATAATATGCCAGCAATAGGGGGAAATGTTACAAGTGAAAATGTAAAAGCAGACCTAAAAACAAGTGATGAGTTAAAGCAATTGGCAACTATTTTAGGAAGTACGTTTAAAGCCGATACAGGAAATATAAATGATGGTTATCCTATTTTACGTTGGCAGTAAAGCTAAAGAATAATTGTGAAAACAAGTAACTACTAAAAAAGTAAAATAAAAGAGCAAAGAAAAATAAAGCAAAGATATAATCCTTCTTGTAAGCAAAAAGCAAGGTATGTACAAACAAGCAAAGAAAAGGACATTACGATAGTCGCTCTTGCAGTAGCCGTTGTTGTATTAATTATTTTTGCAGGAATAAGTATAAATGCATTAGTAGGAGATAGTGGAATTATCACAATGGCAGAGAATATTAGTGAAATACTCCCAGCAAGAACCAAGGATGCCACAGCAACAGCGGAAGATATAGAAGAAGGAAAAACTGCATATGTAAATAAAGAAAAAATAACATAGCTAAATATTACAAAAATATTACAACTATGTTATTTTTTTATGACAGTTTTATGCTGTTATTGTTTTTAGTAGAAATTTGTTGTACAATAAAATAAGTAACAATATTTTGTCAAAATATAAGGAGGACACGGATATGGCAATGAATCCAATGCAAAGAAAAGCAAATAATTATTTATTAATAGGTGTGCTTGTAACTCTTTTGATTACAGGTAGTATTATCGCCTTTTTATTTTTTCAATTGAATACATTACAACAAGAAAAGCAAGCAAGGGAAAGTTCTATGAAGAGTGTATATGTATTATCAACCGATATTGCTTCAGGAGAGGCTATTACCTTAGATAAATTACAAACACAGTCGGTAGAAGGTTCTTTAGTACCTGCTAATGCATTAACAATAGATAATATTACAGAAAATACAATTGCAAAGATAGATTTAACTCAAGGAACAGTTATCACAGATACTATGGTTACAGAATCAGATAATCAAACAACAGATGACTTGAGAATTCAAGAATATAATATGATATTATTGCCATCGCAAATTAATACAGGGGATTATATTGATGTAAGACTTCGTTTGCCAAACGGTACAGATTACTTAGTAGTATCTAAAAAAGAAGTAGATATTCCACAAATTAATGGAGTGGATTCTGCTAATACCATTCGCATTAAAATGTCAGAAGCAGATACTTTGGTAATGAGTAATGCTATTGTAGAAGCATATATTATGACAGGTTCCGTGCTTTATGCAACTACTTATGTGGAACCAGGAATGCAGGGAGCAGCAACAGCAACATATGTACCAAATGCAGTAACACAAGATGCTATTTACAGAGATCCAAATATTGTACAAGAAGCAAAAGCAGCATTAATTAATATGTATAACAGCAATTCTTCTATTAGAACAAATGTAATAGATGGTGCTTTATCTGGATATCAAGAAAATAGTAGCGACAATATAGATGAAGCAATACAAGAAGAATTAAATAGAGCACAGGAAGAAAGACAGAGTTATTTAGAGTCGTTAGGAGCAACATTCTAAAACGGAGGAAAAGTAAAAGTGAAACAAATTGGATTTATTGGAGCTTATGATAAAACTGATTTTATTTTATATATTGCAAAAATATTAGTAGAGATGGGGAAAAAAGTAATATTGGTGGATGGAACCATTACACAAAAGGCAAAATATGTGGTTCCAACCATTAAACCTTCTACTACTTATATAACGGAATTTGAAGGCATTGACGTAGCAGTAGGATTTGAGAATTTCCAAAATATAAGAGAATATTTAGTAATGCCCAATACCACTCCTTTAGAGTACGATTATGCTTTACTGGATGTAGACACTGCAAAAGCGGTAGAATCATGGAATATTGAGCAAGCGGATAAAAACTATTTTGTAACATCTTTTGATATGTATTCTTTAAAAAAAGGTGTAGAGGCACTTAGTGGATTAAAAGAACCAATTCATGCAACTAAAATTCTTTTTTCTAGGAACGCATTAAAGGAAGAAGACGATTATTTGAATTTTTTAACTTTAGGTACAAAAGTGGTTTGGAATACGGAAGTGATTTATCTACCATTTGAGGTGGGAGATCAAACAGTTATCTATAATAATCAAAGAGTACATAAAATAAAATTCAAAAAATTGAGTAATCAATATAAAGTGGGTTTGCAATATGTGGCGCAGAAAATATTAGAAGAACAAGAATATCGTCTACTAACAAAAGCATTTAAGAAAATAGAAAGAGGAGTATAGAAAAAATAAATAAAAAGAATCTTAAGGAAAGGAACAGGTAATAAAAATGGCAGTTATCGCTTTTTGGAGTAATGAAGAAAAAGAAACAGGACAGTCCTTATCTATGGTTGCATTAACTACTTATATGGCAATACAACATAATTATCGTATATTAGAAATCAATACAGGGTTTCAGGACACAACAATAGAAGATTCTTATTGGAATTTAGAAAAAGCAGAAAATTTAGTGAAGAACTTAACAAATAAGAAAAAAGAAGAAGTAGTTTTTGAGTCTGGTATAGAAGGATTAGTTAAAATTATTACAAGCAATAAAACTTCTTCTACAATTGTATCCAACTATACTAAGATTGTTTTTAAAGATAGATTAGATGTGTTATTAGCTCCTAAAACAAAAGATTATGAAGAATATAAAGAAATAGCACAATATTATACAGATATTCTACAAGTAGCAAATCGAAATTACGATTTAGTATTTATTGATATATCCAAAAGAATGCCACAGGAACAAATTGACAAGATATTAGAAATGGCAGATGTGATAGTGGTAAATATTACGCAAAAATTAAAAGTAATTAATCGTTATTTAGAACTTAGAACGGAAAATACATTTTTTAAAAAGAATAATATCTTGATTAATATTGGACGTTATGATAAGTTCTCGAAATATAATGTAAAAAATGTTTCTAGATATATGCATGAAAAGAAAAGTGTATTAGCCATACCATATAATACTTTATTCTTTGAAAGTTGTAGCGAAGGAAAAGTAGCAGATTTTTTTGTAAGACTAAGGAGTGTAGAGGCAGAAGATAGAAATGCTGTCTTTATGCAAGAAATTGATAGATTTACTAAAGCATTAATTTATAAACTACAAGAGTTACAAATGAAATTATAATAGCCCTAAAGAAAGGAGCTTAGGAAGAGATTATGATAATAAATCTACTATTGATTATTGTAGTACTATTAGGAGCAGGTTTCCTAATAGCTCGTAACTTAATAAAAAAGCAGAATCAAAAGACAGAAGAACAAGTACATGTAGACGATAAAACTTATACATTAGAGGTAATGACTGCCTTTGTAAAGAAAAGATTAGATGAAATTACAAAAATTAATCTTTACGACATTGGACTTTCAGAAGAAGAATTGAAAAGAAGAAAAAATAAAAAATACGAATTGAAAAAAGCATTAAAAGGTTGTACTTATGGAGATGTAAACGATAAAAAATATGTAAAAGAATTAATTTATGATATGCTTGCTAAGGAATATGGTGTTACAGAAGTAAATGTATCACAAGCTATTCCTTTTGATGTGCCATCTCTTCTTACATCACAAGATAAATTTGATATTATTCTTTATATGTATAAGAATGAGTTTGGTTATGAAGCACTTACAGAGATTATTAAAAAATATGATTTAGCAAGATTAAAGTATGTCTCTGGAGAAACAAAGCCTTGCTATGTCATTACAGAAGAAGAAATTAATGACATATTTGAAAAGGAAAATTTTGTACTTTCTTTCCAAGATAAATTAAATGTAGTAGTACAAAGAATTTATCAACATTATAAAGGTTATAGTAGTATAGATGAAATTAGAGATATGAACATTGATGGTATTTCTGGTGGTGTATCAGGACTTCCAGAAAGCTTTTTAAGCCAAGTTGCACAAACAGATAGTGATTATTTAGGACAGATTGTAGAACATAAAGTACCACGTGCTTGTGATAGTATTTGGATTATGTTCCAAGGTAAATCTATCAGACTTGCTTTCCTTTCCTTTGGAACAGAAGCAGAATTGAAAAGAGTTTGCCAAAACATTTATAAATACAATAACCCAGGACAGTTATCCGATACCAATGGTTATAAAATTAACGAAATGAAGGATGGTTCTCGTGTAGTAGTAGTAAGACCAAGTATGTCTGAAACATGGGCATTCTTTGTTAGAAAATTCGACGTAAAACGTGCTACTTTGGAGCAAATTGTTCGTTTCCCTGGAAAAGAAGAGACAATAGACTTACTAAAATACTTAGTAAAAGGAGCAAGAATTATTTCTCTTACAGGAGAGCAAGGTTGCCGGAAAAACTACTATGCTGATGGCTATGATAGAAAATATATACGAAACCATGAACCTTCGTATTACAGAAACCGCATTCGAGCTTCACTTAAGAAAAATATATCCAACCAGAAACATTTTGTCTATGCGTGAGACAGAAACGATTTCTGGACAAGAGTGTTTGGACGTACAGAAAAAGACTGACGGTTCGGTTAATATCATCGGTGAGGTTGCAACAGACCCCGTAGCATCTTGGATGATTCAATCCGCACAGGTTGCATCTAAATTTACATTGTTCACTCACCACGCTAAAACATTCCCAGATTTAGTAACTGCACTTCGTAACTCTATGCTTCGTGCAGGAGTGTTCAAAGATGAAAGAACAGCAGAAGAGCAAGTTGTGCAAGTGTTGAACTTTGATATTCACTTAGTGAAAGACTTTAGAGGAAGAAGATACATAGAAAGAGTAACAGAATGTATACCAGTAGAAGATAAAAATGAATATACCTTTGACCATAGAAAAGAAAGCACCTTAGAAGGTAAATTCGACAAATTTATGGATAATGCAACTTATTACTTCTCTAAAACAACCAATAGAGAGTTGTATCATTATAGAAATATATTAGAATACCATGATGGAGAATATGTACTTACTAACCCAATTTCTGATAAGAATATTAGAGAAATGCTAGTTAATATGGATGATACAGATGCAGAAGAATTTGAAAAATTTGTAGAAAGAAACTGGGGCAAAAAGATTAGTAAATATGATGATGAAAAGAAAACAGAAGAAGTAACGAAAAAACGTACTAGAAAAACAAAACAAAATATGAAGCCAGCAGAAGCTTAAAAAAGAAATAAAATAAGATAGTAGAGGGAGGTAGCGAAAAAACATGAACACACAAATGCTAATGTATTTAATGATTGGCTGTGGAGTAATATTATTTGCTATTATTGTTGCATTTGTTATAATGCAGAAAAATAACAAAGAAAGAAAATACATAGAGCAATTACGTCAAGGTACTAAAACCTCCACTTTTTCTACAGAGATTATTTACCAAAAATTATATATATTTTATCTAAAAACACCATTTTTAAAGCGATATTTATTAAAGCTAAGAAGAAGATTAGAGATTATTAATATTGATGATGAGTACTTAACGAGAATGCAAGCTGCTAAAATTTTAACAAGATCGCTGGTACTAGTAATTCCTATTACGATTGCTATTATAGCATTGACTAGTCAGAATTTATTGCTAATGAGTATCTTACTTATTTTCGAAATTTTCTTGTTAGATACCTTTATTGATGGTAGAGTAGATAAAATTGATAATAATTTATTAAAACAACAAATTAATTTCTTTTCAGAAATTAGACATGCTTACCATGAATTTAATATGGTAGAAGAAGCAATTTATCAGACAGCACAAGATGATGATAATCCAGAAATGGCAAGACAAGCAGAAAAAATATATGAGGTATTAATTTCTGACGATCCGGAATCAGAACTAGAAAAATATTATGATGTAGCACCAAATAGTTATTTAAAAGAATTTGCAGGTGTTTCGTATTTAACAAAAGAATTTGGTGATAGAAAAGTAGATGGAGCATCTCTTTATTTAAAAAACTTAAATAATATTACACAAGAGATGCAACTAGAAATTTTGAAAAGGGATAAATTAGACTATGTTTTTCAAAGTTTATCTGTCATTGCTATTGTGCCTATGTTATGCTTAGAGCCAATTAAAAACTGGGCAATTTCACAGTTTAGCTTTGTAGAAAGTTTCTACAATGGTAAAGGTGGTATGTTAGTTCAGATTCTTATTTTGGTAGCCACTTTTGTTTGCTATATATTAACCAGAAAATTAAAAGATAATGGTTCTACAGCAAAAAATACGAAAAATACGGAAAACCCATGGCAAGAAAAATTATATAGAATTAAAATTGTAAAAAAAGTAGTAGACTTATTTATACCAAAAGAAGGTACGAAAGAAGACAGAAAAATAAAAACTATGATGAAAAATGCAGCAAGTAAAGACAAAATCCAATGGATTTATATAAATCGTATTTTGCTGTGTATTGTATCTTTCTTTGTTTCCTTGTTTTTATTTGGACAAATGCACCAATTAGCCATTAGCAATGTTTATACAGAGCCAACACAAACGTATGATATTATTGGGCAAATGTCCGAAAAAGATAGACTTGCGGCAATGGAAGTGACAGAATCAGATAATAAATATATAGATAGATTTAAAAACCAAAACCCATTAAGGCAAACAGATATAGAAAGAGCAATGCAACGAGGAATTGTAGATGATGTATACTCAGAAAGTACAGATGAAGAAATTCAAACTGCGGCAGAAAGAATTATGGAAAAAATTGCAATTGTCAATAGTGAGTATTTAAGTTGGCTAGAAGTATTAGGCTCTATGGTAATAGCATTAATAGCTTATATGGCACCAATTTGGATGTTAATGTTCCAAACAAAAATGAGGCAATTAGAGATGGAAGATGAAATTATGCAATTCCAAACCATTATTCTAATGCTAATGAGAATAGAAAGAGTAAACGTAGAAATTATACTAGAGTGGCTAGAAAGATATTCTAATATTTTTAAAGATCCTATCAGTAAATGTGTAAATAACTATGAAAGTGGAGCGTGGGAAGCTTTAGAGGCTATGAAAGAAGATGTTACCTATCAGCAATTTATTAGAATTATAGAAAGTTTGCAAGCTGCAGTAGAAAAAATACCAATTACAGATGCCTTTGATGAATTAGATACAGAAAGAGATTACTATCAGGAGAAGAGAAAAGAATCTAATGAAAGATTAATATCTAGAAAAGGTATGATTGGAAAGGCAATAGGGTTTGCACCAATGATTCTATTATTTGTAGGTTATTTAATTATACCACTAGTATTTATTGGATTAACTAGTATGACATCTTCCTTTAGCTCTATGTCGGCTACTTTATAGAAAATAGGTGATAAAAAATGGAAAATGCGTCAAAAGCACTGATTATGGCAGGTGGAATATTTATAGCCATACTCATTATAACTCTTTTAGTATTCTTTTATAATAATATAGTAACTGTTCAAAATGCAGATGAACAGGCAGAAATAATAGAACAATCGACAGAATTTAATAAGCAATACGATGTATATAATAGAAATAATTTATATGGAAGCGAAATTTTATCATTAGCCAATAAAATGGAGGATTACAATAGAAAAGAAGCAGTAGAAAAAGGTTATCCAGAAATGGAAATGGAAGTAACTATTAATGACAATGTAGGAACCTATTTTACACGTGGAACTTATTCTGCAGAGCAGTTACAAACTGCACTAGCAAATTTACAAGCGAAAGAAGAGGAATATGCAAATGTTTCTTATTGCGGAAGAAGAATCAGTGATTTGTCCACTATGAGAACAAATGAATTACAACAATTATTTGAAGATAACCATAATACAGGAAAACTTGCGGAAGCACAAGCAGTTATTACGAGATATGTTACGTTAAAAGCAGAAGAAACAGAAATGAGGACAAAAGGATTTCGATGTACACAAGTAGTATACGATGACCAGACAGGTAGAATTATTTTAATGAAGTTTTCATCTACTTAATAGGAAAGTAAAAAAATATAATTTTGTTTTAAAGGCACAACATAGGAAAGGAAGGGTGAAAAATGGAAAATGCATCAAAGGCGTTGTTAATGTCAGCTGCCATCTTATTAGGACTTATGATTATTTCTGTTGCAGTTGCTATTTTTAATACCCTTTCTAGTTTTAGTCAAACGGCAACAACAGAGATGCAAATGAAACAAGTATCAGAATTTAATAGTAATTTTACAAAGTATTATGGACAAATCAATGGAAGTGCCATACAAGTAACCATTCATGATATTGTGTCAGTAGCAAATTTGGCAAAGCAGAGCAATATAAGTAATGAATTACAAGATGAAAATGGTTATAATGAATATACAAATTATGTACAAGTAGATTTGAAAATTGGAGGAAGTACTATAACAAGACTAGAAAAACAGGATGTTAGTACGTATCAAACTTTAATTCAGAATAACAGTTTAGTAGCAGATGAAAACGGAAAATTAACACAGACAAAGTATTTTGTTTGTACAAATTTACTATATAGTGCGCAAACAGGTCGAGTAATGTATATTTCATTTTCAGATAATTAAATTTGTAGTTACAATTCACAGCTGGAAATCTAAACTTAACTTTAAAGAAAATAAATTTTTATGATAGATTAAATTGTAACAAATTGTAAAATTTACTAAAAGAATGTAAAAGAAAGTCATTGCAAAATAAAAGTAATAATGTTATAATGAAAAAAGGAAGAGGCAATATGAAGAAAACATTCTTAATTTTGTGTGGTAGTATTATTATCTTCGTTCTTATCTTTTCCTATTTGTACTACAATTATCAAGTGGGTATAGTGCAAGCAGAAAAGAATAACCAAGAATATGAAAGTTATACAACTAATCAAATATTGGGTTCTAGTTTGATGACACTAATGAATAAAGCAAGTAATGATAATGCAAAGAATCAAGTAGAAAAGAATGAACAAGGGTTGTACGTAGAAAATGACACAAACTCTATAAAAATAGATATAAAGTTTTTAGAAGCAGATAAGGTAGTAAGTATGGAAAAAATTCAAAGTTTAGGAGAAGACCAATTTTTAAAAAATTATCGTAGCATGTCTTTTCAATGTACACAAAAAGAATATCACGAAAAAACAAAACAAATCAAATATTTATTATTTGAACAAGTATAGTTATTAATGTTCATAAAGTATGTTAACTTTATGAAAAATATATAATATATAAATATATAATCAAAGGAGGAAATTTATTATGGAGAATGCATCAAAAGCATTAATTATTGCAGGAGCTATTATACTATCAATTTTAATTATAGCACTAGGTATGGCGGTGTTTAATATGGCATCTAACCCAGCACAGGATGCTGCAGCAAGTATTGAATCACAGGCGGCACAAGCTTTTAATTCAACATTTGAGCCATATATTAAAGAAAATATTACAGGATCTAGTGTACGTTCTTTATATGATGCTGTAAGACAAAATAATGTTAGAAACGCATCAGATGAATCTATGATAATTACAATAGATGGAGTAACAGCAGCATCAGATATTAACACAAAAAGAGCAGCTATTCAAACAGGAAAAAGATATGATGTAACAGCAGAATATAGTACATCAACAGGATATATTACTTCTATTACTGTTACAGAAGCTGGCAGCTCTAGCGGTGGATCAGGTAGTGGTTCATAAACAAAAAAGTAAAGGATATAAGTTATGGAAAATGCGGTAGAAGCTATTAAAATGGCATTTGCTGTTATCGTCTTTGTTATAGCATTGTCTGTTAGTATGTTTACACTTACCCAGGTAAGAGCAACATCAGATGTAGTCTTATATACAGAAGATGAATTAAATTATTATGATTTTCAAGAAACTACAAGTGCTGGTGAGGAAAATAGAATTGTGGGATTAGAAACTATTATTCCTACCTTGTATAAATATTATAAAGAAAATTATACAGTAGTTTTCCGTGAGGGAAATTATGACTATACAACAGGTCAGTTTTCTAATGTAAGTTATATGAAATTATATGAGACACCATCCAATGTAAATTTATGGACAAGTTCGTATGCTACTTTAGCAAATAATAAATATGGAGATGGGATGATTAATACTATTAGAGGAAATAGACAAATATTTTCTTTTGACTTAGATGAGGAAACTTTAAGGCATGAAGCATGGACAGGAAGCAACGACAAAATCAAGAATAATTTAGATTGTTTTTTGACAGGGGAAAGTTATTATAATCCTAATAATAATGAAGAATATATTGATTATGGAGCAAGCAAAAACATTGGAGTAGGTGGATTTATAGCTCAATATGGTAATAGTAGATTTGTAGAAACCATAGGAGAATACACCTATAATAGTACACAAACAGAAGATAGTACAGTAGAGGCATCTGTAAATGTAAGAAAAAAAAGAATTATCATTTTTACTCGCATCAAAAATTATTAAAAATGAAATAGGGAGGAAAGCAAAATATGGGAGATAGTTTAATTACAATTATTGCAATATTTTTAGCAGCCATCTTGATGTTTGTGTTTCCACTAATGTCTATGTCAGAAAGAACAGATGATGTATCTCAACTGGCGGTACAAACAGCCACTACAGAGTTCGTAGATACTATTCGAACAACAGGAAAATTAACATTAGATGATTATGATAAATACATACAAACAATTACATCAACAGGCAATTCCTTTGAGGTAGATATGTTAGTACAGGTTTTAGATGAAAACCCTGGAGTGAAAACAACGCAAGCAGAGATGACAAAAATAGGAGAAAATTTATATTATAATTTATATACTAGCCAAATAGAAGATACTCTGCAAAGTAATGGAAGAATTACTTTAAAAGAAGGCGATTTAGTGTCTGTATCAGTAAAAAATACAAATCAAACAATTTCACAATTATTGAAAAATTTCTTCTATCAGATAGCAGGAAATGATACTTATCAAATAGCTGCACAGCATGCTGGTATGGTAACTGTTAATGGTACAAAATAGAGTAATAAAGATTAGAGTGAATGGTTAGAAAAAATTATCTAACTACTGCCATTCTAATCTTTTTTAGAAAGGAAAACAAATGAAATTACAACATTTAGCTATTATATTTGTTATTATCATATTACCTATTTCCATGGTGATAACAGCATATGTTCAAACACAAATTGATACAATTAGTTTGCAAACGATTTATACATCTAAATTGCAAAATGCTACTTATGATGCTATTAAGGCGTTTCAGCTAAATACTATCAATAATAAATATTCTAGTGTCAGTGATTCTAAAATTAGAGATATAGAAGCATCCATTTCTACCTTTTTTAATTCACTTGGTACTAAAATGGGAGAAAATGGAATAGATCAAGAATCTTTAAATGATTTTATACCAGCAATATTATATGTGATGTATGATGGTTATTATATTTATGGAAAATACAGAAATGAAAGCACGGATAGTTACCAGTATGGATTAAAACCATATATTTATTATTCCTGTCGTTATGTAAGAGGAACAGATGATTTTATTGTAAATTATAGTTTAGATAATGCCATTACTATTTTTGGAAACATAGATGGAAGCTATGTAACACGATCAGGATATCTCATTAATCCTAGTTTAGTGAGCAATATTAATGAGACTAATAAAACTTTAGTATATGATGGAGAAACGATTGAAAAAGAAATTTTAACAGAGCAAATTGTATTATTAAATGAGGCAGGAGAGGTAATTAATAATTCCTCACCAGTTACTTATCAATATACAGTATATCAAAATGCAAAGATTTATTATGATCCTGGTGCAACAGATGGTATGACCTATTTTTGGTATACAGATAATAAAAAGCAAAGAATTTATGATCAAGATATATTAAATTATGTAACAAGTATGACGATAGGTGGAAATTTATATAGTGAAAGTGCTTTTCAATATTATAAAGAGGCCTATGAATTTAGTACTTGGGTAAATGAGCATATGGGAGATATTACACAAAGTAATGCAAGAGATATGGATGGAAATGTAATTTCAGATTTTGCAGTAAATACAGGAGAAGAAAAAATATTTCGTTTAAATAGTACTAATAATCCTTTGTTAGAAGGTTCTACTTTTAACGAAAATAGAGTAAGTGTCATTAGGAAAAGTATTCAAACAAATTTAGCTTCAGCTATTGCAAACTATAATCAAGGAGGAAGCAATACTTATCAGTTTGTACTACCAGTTTTCTCAGAAGAGGATTGGGATAAACTAGTGAATAATATTTCTGTTGCAACTTTTATGCAAGGGGTACCAATTGGAACAAAATATTTTAATAATTATTGCATTATTACGAATGATAAAAATGAAGAAGTAGTAACAGAAGACTCTCTTTATGTCATTACAGAAGATGGAGAAGTCCATCTACCAACTTGTCAAGATATTATAGGAGCAACTGTTGTAGGAGTTT
Source organism: uncultured Clostridiaceae bacterium (assembly GCA_946493085.1). Taxonomy (GTDB): domain Bacteria; phylum Bacillota; class Clostridia; order TANB77; family CAG-508; genus UMGS1663. Next base: position 9,824 of record CAMMAC010000011.1, on the reverse strand, counting down.
ACAGTAATGTTTCTTTTGAAAGACAGTCGATTCATATATCAGATACTTATGAGGTACATTATTATCCACATGCGAATAGCAAATGTTACCATTGTATGGTAAATGTGGCAGCCACTTATGATATAGATGGATTAATTAGCGGAACAGTAGAAATTTTCGATTCTAGTGGAACGAATTCAACCAGAAATATAAAAGGTTCCAGTTTGAGAAAACAATATTTAACAGCTTTAGGAAGAGAACGCTATGATTTATATCGTACCAATGATTATTTTGGAGTGTAAACTTTGTGCGATTTGCAATTTAGGGACGTTCTTTAAATTGCAAAAAGGAAGAATATAAATAAAATAGAAGGAAGTTATGATTGAGAAAATTATAACTTCTTTTTGGACCTAGTCTCTCCTCATAGAAAAAAATAGTACTGCAAATATGTCGGTCAAGCTGATTTTCATATAAATTCTAAGAAAAATTTTGTCAGCGCCCTCATGGCGCCGCATGAGATTCCCTAACAAAATTTTTTAAGAATTTCTATATTCAAATCACTTTCCATTCCATATTTTTGTACTATTTTTTTCTATGAGGAGAGACTAGGTTGTTACATTTGGTACTTAAGTGCAAAATAAATTTCCCAAAAAATAGAAAAAATTGAGAAAGAAATGAGAATGAAATTGAGGAAAAATGGGAACAATAAAAACAGAAATTGAAAAGAAGGAATGAAAATGAAATATATAAAAAGAATAATGATTCTTGTTATTTTATTGGTAATATATATCTACGTTGCATTCGTTACTCTATTTCCAGATAGTATTGTTCTCATGCAAGGAGAAAAAATTTCCGTTTTTTCTTTATGGGGAATTCATTTAAAAGAAGCTAGTAATATTAATACTAATTTAGAAGAATATTCTATAGGAACAACTCCATCGACTGTGGTAGGAAGTATACCGGAAGAAGAAAGACAGAGCACTCTAGAGGCAAATACAACAGGTACTATGCAAATTAAGCTTTCTTTATTTGACAGCATTCCCATTAAGGAAGTTTCTGTAAGTGTAATACCAAAGACAAAAGTTATACCACTCCGGAAATGCTATAGGATTAAAATTATACACTAGTGGAGTATTAGTAGTGGGAATGACAGAAATAGAAGGGAATAAACCTTATGAAAATACTGGAATACGAGAAGGAGATAGAATAATCTCCATTAATGAGCAAGAAATTACTAATACAGAAGAATTAATAGAAACGGTAAATGCATCACAAGGAAAAGAAATTACAGTAAAATATGTACAAGAGGATAATACAGAGCAAGTGGTAACTATGATACCTACAAAAACGAAAGATAATGAGTATAAATTAGGGCTTTGGGTAAGAGATGCAACAGCAGGAGTAGGAACAGCAACTTTTTATGAACCAGAAAGTGGAATGTTTGCTTCCTTGGGGCATGGTATTGCAGATATAGACACAGGAGATTTAATTACCATTGCTAGCGGAGAACTAGTAACTATGGACCTAGTATCTATTACAAAAGGAGAAAAAGGAAAACCAGGAGAAATACGAGGAAGTATAGAAAATTCTTCTACTATAGGGAAAGTGTATCAAAATACATCATTTGGTATATTTGGAAAAGTACAAAATAAAAATTATCTAAGCTTAAGTAGTCAAGCAATAGAGGTAGCATCTAGAGACGAAATAGAAATAGGAAAGGCAGAAATACTGTGTGAAATAGAAACAGGAAAATCAAAACGATATGAAATAGAAATAGAAAAAATATATACGGGGAATAATCAAGATAATAAAAGTATGCAAATAAAAGTAACAGATGAAGAACTATTAGAAAAAACAGGGGGAATTATACAAGGAATGAGTGGAGCACCCATTATACAAAATGAAAAATTCGTTGGGGCAGTAACACATGTATTAGTAAATGATCCTACAACAGGTTATGCCGTTTTTGGAGATTTAATGTTAAAGCAAATGAGTCGTTAAAAAATGTCCCTTAATAGATATCCCATATTCCAAAAAAGTCTCACCAATAATAAAAATAGGTGGGACTTTTGGATATTTTTATTTGCTTTTTTCAGCTTGTAAAAGCATTGGACCGATATTGGTAATAGTTCCAGCTCCTAATGTAAGAATAATGTCATCTTTTTCTACATGCTGTTTTAGAAATTGAATAATACTTTCAAAATCTGGAAGATAGTAGGCTTTTCTACCAGTCTCTGTAATTTTATCTACAATATCTTTTGCTGTAACGCCATAAGTATCCGATTCTCTGGCAGCATAAATATCTGTTACAATAATGTTATCAAAATTGGTTAGTACAGTAGCAAACTCATTTAAATGAGTTTTTGTTCTACTATAGGTATGTGGTTGAAATACTACCCAAGAATGATGATATTGCTTTTTCTTTAATGCTAAAGCCGTAGCTTTTATTTCTGTAGGATGATGACCATAATCGTCGTAAATACTAGCACCATTATATTGTCCTACAAACTCAAATCTTCTATGAGCGCCTGTATATTTACGAAGTGCCTCCTTGATATCTGCTTTATCTAAGCCATAGTTATCGCATAAAGCGATGCAAGCAAGTGCATTAGATACATTGTGTTCACCAGGAATAGATAATACAATAGAAGCATAAAAATAATTATTATGATAAACATCAAAGTGAGCAAATCCATTTTTATCAAAAGTAATATTACGAGCTATGTAATTTGCTTTTTCGTTATCAATACCATAGGTAACAACTTTAGCTGTGGTATATTTAGGAAGTTGTACACAATAGGAATTATCTGAATTTAGCACTAATAAACCATTTTTAGGTAATAACTTTACATATTTGATAAAGGCTTTAAAAATATTATCCATGTTTTTAAAATAGTCTAAATGGTCATCGTCTATATTTAAAATAATTTCAGACTTAGGATAAAATTTTAAGAAACTTTCTACATATTCGCATGCTTCAATAATAAAATAATCGCTATTACCAATTCTATAATTGCCATCAATAGCTTTTAATGTAGCACCTACTTGAATAGAAGGGTCTAAACCAGCTTCTAAAAAACACATAGAGACCATAGAAGTAGTGGTTGTTTTTCCATGTGTTCCAGAAACACAAATAGTATCGTCAAAAGCTTTTGTAAGTAAACCTAAAAAATCAGCTCTTTCAATAGTAGGAATATCTAATTCTTTTGCCTTTACTAATTCTTCGTCTGTTTTTTGAATGGCAGCTGTATATACTACAATATCTGCTTGAGAAACAAGGGAAACATCATGACCAATGACGATAGGAATACCGTCTTTCTTTAATTTCTCTGTAATTTCGGATTCTGCACAATCAGAACCAGTAATAGAAAATCCCCAATGTTTTAGAATTTCTGCGATGCCGCTCATACTAACACCGCCAATACCTATCATATGCACACGTTTATATCTTCTTAACTCTTCTATATGTGCCACAGTAAAACACACTCCTTTTAAATTCTTAAAGCATCTTGTTAATTCATTATGGAATTATATAATTTTTTGCCCCAAAATTCAATACATTTTACAAAAGTTATACTCCATTATATGTATTTTTTTGAAAAAAAGTGTATATCCTATAAGTGGAAAGAAAGCTTTTAAAAAATTGTTTAGAAAAATTGTAAAAACAAGAAGGAAAAAATTTTTTTTTGACGAATAATATTATTGTACATAAGAAAATGTACAAATATTTAAAACAATTGGAAAGAGGTGCTCAAATGCAAATAACAGATGTACGTTTAAGAAAAGTAAATTCAGAAAACAGAATGAAAGCTGTTGCTTCTGTAACATTCGATAATGAATTCGTAGTACACGATATTAAAGTTATCGAAAGCCAAAATGGATTATTTATTGCTATGCCAAGCAGAAAAACTCCAAACGGAGAATTCAAGGATATAGCTCATCCAATCAACGCTGAGACAAGAGAGAAAATTCAAAAAGCTATATTAGAAGCTTATGAAGCTCCAGAAACTGAGGAAACTTCAGAATCAGCAGAATAATATAAATAAGAAAAGAAAAGTAAAAGACTTCACTTTAAGTTTTACAAAAGTGAAGTCTTTTTTGGCATATTTCATTGAAATATAGCTTGCTACCCTAAAATAGGGTAGCGCTTTCTTCTGGCTTGAATTTCCTCAGCCAGTTCATTGTAAGGAAAGTTACTAGTAAAGTTTAAAGTTAAGGATAAAGAAGAATGGATATCTTTTGAATCTACTAGTAGATAGGTGGAATTTTCCTCCAAAAAACTTTCATACAAATAGAAATTTCTTACTATATAGCCAAAACTATCTTCTTGGCAAAAGTAAATATCTACTTGAAAGAAATTTTCCCGTGGATAGAAAAATACAAGGTCATTGGTAAATAGACCAGATATCTTTTTTTCCTTTTTTCCAGATTCTACAATATCCTCTATGAGTATAAATCCAGTATTTACCCAATCTTCTGTCCGTAACTCTGCTATAATAACTTTTTTCATAAGAAATACCTCCTTATGCACAAGATATATCTAGTTTACCATAATTGTAAAAAAAGAACAAGAGGAAAATGAAAAATTTTTCTAAGCGAGGTATCTTATTCACCCACGGACAATTCATAAATTGCTTTTGCGTAAATATTCGTAGATAACAGTAATTTATCAATATCCACAAATTCATCCACTTGATGGCACAGGTCTTTATCTCCTGGAAAATTCATACCAAAAGAAATCATGTTAGGAAAAGCCCTACTATAAGTAGCTCCACCAATAGCTAATGGAGAAAAAGAAGCCCCACAAGTTTCGTTAAAAGTATGACATAATTTGCTAACCAGAGGATTTTCTTTGTCTATAAACAATGGTGCCATATCTTGCATGACAGAAATTTCTATTCCTTTTTCAGCAAAGGTTTGCGTAAAAGTTTGCAATACCGTCTTAGAAGAATAGGTAACAGGAATTCTGAAATTGATACCAATGCAAAGGAAGTTGTCTTTTATATAACATTGAGCAGTATTTAAAGTAAGAGAGCCAGATTCATCTTTTAAGTCCAATTTTAAACCTTTTCCTGTGTAATCATCCCCAATAAAAGTACAAAAGGTGGAAAGTAGTGGGATAGAGACATGGTGCATCAGTAATACATCATTGATGGCACAAAGTAACTTACTAATAGCATTTTGACCTAACTCTGGATGCGCACTGTGTGCAGAAATACCATAGGAGGTGATTTTAATATGGGTATCATCTACTTTATATAAATCCATATCATAATCATAGTGGTCAATTTGCTTTTTTAAAGCAGTAATCACAGAAGAAGCATTTAGATTTTTTTGCAATTTCAAAATACAAGTAGCTATTTCAGGAACTACATTGATAGCATTATTTTGACATTCCAAAGATTCTATCTCTATAGGTAAAGAAGCAGAGATGCCAAAAGGAAATTTTTTAGAGAAAGTAAGATTACTTAAATCTTGTTTTAATAGAATAGAAAGCACTCCTTTTTCTGCATAAATACAAGGAAAGTCAGCATCAGGGCTAAATCCGATGGTAGGAAATTCCTCATGTTCCTTATAATAAGAAATGCATTTCCAATCTTTTTCTTCATTAAGACCTACAATAAGACGAATACGTTTCTTCAAAGGAATATGAGAGGTTTGCAAATATTCCATAACAGCTTTCATAGCATATAAACTAGCCACCATAGGACCTTTATCGTCTATAGCACCTCTACCATAAATACGATTTTTGTAAACAGTAGGAGTGAAGGGAGAATAGCTCCAATCCTCTTCTTTAGCAGGAACAACATCTAAATGCCCAACAATACCAACAATTTCTTCTCCTTCTCCAAATTCTGCATAGCCACAATAGCCATCTACATTTTTGGTACGAAAACCAAGAGAAGAAGCTAAATTTAGAAAATATTTTAAACAATCACTACAATCCTTTCCAAAAGGAAAATGCGTATTTTCACTTTCCTCTGAAATACTAGGATAAGTAATTAAATCACAAACGTTACTAATGATATTTTGTTTTTGAGAATAAATGTAATTTTCGAACATATCAATACCTCCTATATTATAAGATATGCTTGTTTTTTTGATTTTATGTTTTAAAAGGAAGATTGTCAAGACAAGAAAAACCCCCACACGGTACTGCATGTGTGGGGGAAAGGAGTTTACGGGAGTTTTTTTATCACAACATCTAAGTTATGAGATTTAATCTCTTCCCTGAGACGTTGGATAGCCTCTCGACTCTTTGACTTTAAAGTCAAAGAATCTTCACTACCATTGGCATAAGCAAACACTGCCTGCTCGTATGCCAAATGGAGTAGTGCTTCCCGTGTCTGCTCATCTTCACTAGGAAGAATAGCGAGAAAACCATATTCTTTCAGATCACATTCTCTCTTCATGTTGCAATCTCCTTTTCAATATATATTAGTAGCAAAAAACTACCTCATTACTATTATACAACAAATTACCATAAAAATCAAATTTTTACAAAAAAGCGTTGACTTTTCAGTAAATCCGTTATATAATATATCCGCATGTTAAAAAGCGATGAAGTAGAATGTGGCTACAACCTTGCAGAAGCAAGGGATGGAGGGAACTTCTATGGAGTATGTCATGGCTTAGACCAGGCGGTAAGTTTTATAAAACACATAAGCACTTATCCCAAGATTATCATGCAAACTTGGGGTTTTCTATTAGTAATAAAAGAAACACAAGGGTGCGTTTAAAACTTCCGACCAACAAAAAAGAGGAGGGAAAACAAAAATGGCAACATCAAACAAAGTAGGAAGTGAAAAGGTAAGAATAAGATTAAAAGCTTACGACTCACAACTTTTAGAACAGTCTGCTCAAAAAATAGTAGATACTGCTAAAAGAACAGGAGCAAAAGTATCAGGTCCTATTCCATTACCAACAGAAAAAGAAATCATTACTATTTTACGTTCTCCACACAAAGACAAAGATTCTAGAGAACAATTCGAAATGAGAACACATAAAAGAGTAATTGACATTCTTTATCCAACACAAAAAACAGTAGATAGCTTAATGAAAATTGATTTACCAGCAGGTGTTGATATCGAAGTTAAGTTATAAAATGAAGAAAATTTTTATTTTAAAAGTAACCACGCTGACATAGAAAAAACAGTGCCAGCCAATAGTTAAGTTAGATCTTTGAGAGATAACTTATGCGGTGAAACGTATAGGAGGAAAGTAAACATGAAAAAAGTAATTATTGGAAAGAAATTAGGAATGACACAAATCTTCGACGAAAAAGGAAGAGTAATTCCAGTAACCATTATTGAAGCTATGCCAAACGTAATAGCTCAAGTAAAAACAATAGAAACAGATGGCTATAATGCTATTCAATTAGCTTATGGTGAAGTAAAAGAAAGTAAAGTAAACAAACCTGTAAAAGGACATTTTGCAAAAGCAGGAATCACACCTAAAAAACATTTAAGAGAATTTAGAGTAGATTCTGCAGAAGAATATAAAGTAGGAGACGAAATTAAAGCAGATACTTTTACAGCAGGAGATAAAATTGATGTACAAGGTACATCTAAAGGAAAAGGTTTCCAAGGTGTTATTAAACGTCATGGACAATCTAGAGGACCAATGGGACATGGTTCTATGTATCATAGAAGACCAGGGTCTATGGGACCAACATCTACACCAGGTAGAGTATTCAAAGGTAAAAAATTACCAGGACATATGGGAGTAGATACTATTACAATTCAAAACTTAGATGTAGTAAAAGTAGACATGGACAAAAATGTTATTTTAGTAAAAGGTAGTGTACCAGGAGTAAAAGGAGCTATCTTAAAAATAAAAACAAGTGTAAAAGCATAAGGAAGGAGGAAGAAAAATGCCTAAAATAGACGTATATAGTGTAGAAGGTAAAAAAGTAAAAGAAATAGAGCTTAAAGAAGAAATTTTTGGTATTGAACCAAATGAAGCAGTAGTACATAGTGTACTTGTTAACTTTTTAGCAAATCAAAGACAAGGTACACAAAGTACAAAAACAAGAGCAGAAGTTCGTGGTGGAGGAAGAAAACCATGGAGACAAAAAGGAACAGGTAGAGCAAGACAAGGTTCTATTAGAGCACCACAATGGGTAAAAGGTGGTATTGCATTAGGACCAAAACCTCGTTCTTACAAATATACAGTAAATAGAAAAGAAAGACGTTTAGCTATTAAATCTATGCTAAGTTCAAAAGTATTAGAAAAAGAATTAGTAGTAGTAGATGCTTTAGACTTAAAAGAAATTAAGACAAAAGAAATGGTAAAAGTTCTTAATAACTTAAAAGTAGAAGGAAAAACATTAATACTATTACCAGAAAAAAATGAAAATGTACAAAAATCTGCAAGAAACATTGAAAATGTAAAAACAACTTTAGTAAATACTATCAATGTATATGATTTATTAAAATACAAAAACTTAGTAATTACGCTAGACACCGTTAAAAAATTAGAGGAGGTGTATGCATAATGAGACCAGAAGATATTATCATTGCACCAGTAATCACTGAAAAAAGTAATGATGAACTACAAGCAGGAAAATATACATTTGAAGTAAACAAAAATGCTACAAAAGTAGATATTGCAAGAGCAGTAGAAAAATTATTTGAAGTAAAAGTATTAAAAGTAAATACCATTCATGTAAGAGGAAAAAAGAAAAGAATGGGAAGATATGAAGGAACAACTGCAAGCTGGAAAAAAGCAATTGTAACAATTGATACAAATCCAGAAGAAAAGAATTATCTTGCAAAAGGTGGAAAAACCACAAAAATGACTAAGAAGTATAAGGATTCTATTGATGAATTTATGGGAGCATAGTAAAACGAATTAAAATCAGCATCTTGCGTCGTTAAATTTTATCATTAAATCCTCAATGTGCAACAAGCACACCTCCGGTATTAATGATAAAATTTGCCTAGCAATCTACTAATTTTAATCCGTTTATAATAACAGAAGAAGCTATCGAGAAATAACTCGGAAAATAAAGAATATCTGTAATATGGAGCAGGAAAAAATCCGTAAATATATTTAAGAAGAGAATTTAACAAAAACAAGTATTGCATAATGTAGTACAAAATGAAGTTTTTATAAATTCGAGAAAGGAAAGATAAAAATGGGAATGAAACACTTTAGACCAATAACTCCATCCCGCAGAAACATGACAGTTTCTACTTTTGAAGAGATTACAAAGAAAACTCCTGAAAAATCTTTACTTGCTAAAAAGAAAGAGAAAGCAGGAAGAAACTCTTATGGTAGAATTACAGTTCGTCACCAAGGTGGAGGAAACAGACAAAAATATAGAATTATTGATTTTAAAAGAATGAAAGATGATATGCCAGCAACAGTAATTGGTATAGAATATGATCCAAATAGAAGTGCAAATATTGCATTAATCCAATACGAAGATGGAACAAAGAGCTATATTTTAGCACCAGTAGGATTAAAAGATGGAGACAAAGTAGTATCTGGACAAAAAGTAGATATTAAACCAGGAAATGCAATGCCAATTGAAAGCATTCCAGTAGGTACAATGATTCATAATATTGAATTACATCCAGGACAAGGTGGAAAAATGGTAAGAGCAGCAGGACAAGAAGCACAATTAATGGCTAAAGAAGGAAAATATGCTCACGTAAGACTTCCATCTGGAGAAATGAGATTAGTTATGACAAGATGTAGAGCAACCATTGGTACAGTAGGAAATACAGATCATGAAAATGTAAACATTGGTAAAGCTGGTAGAACAAGACATATGGGAATTCGTCCAACAGTAAGAGGTTCTGTTATGAACCCAGTAGATCACCCACATGGTGGTGGTG
>CAMMAC010000010.1 GCA_946493085.1 uncultured Clostridiaceae bacterium | reverse complement strand
ATATATGGAGCTGACCAGTACTAATAAATCGAGGGCTTAACCACAAAGGTTAAAAAGAGAGAAGCTCTAGAGATAAAAAAATTCTTTTTCTATGTATTTTTGAGTGTGCTATCATACACACAAAACTTTTCTGGTGATGATTACCTAAAGGGAAATACCTGTTCCCATTCCGAACACAGAAGTCAAGCCTTTAGGTGCCGAAGATATTTGCGGGTTACCCTGCTGAGAAAATAGGTATCGCCAGTTTTTTTATGCCTATAATTTTATTATATAAATGTAAAAAGATGAACAAAGAATGTCCATCTTTTTTTAGTTTGCTTTCTTGTACTTATTTTTAATGTTCCTGATTGGTTTGATTTTTTTCTTCTTCCCAAAATAATTTAAAAGTATGTCGGATAATCATAATCCATGAATTAATACACATTATATAATTAATTTACATAAAGGTAAAATTGCAGATTTGTGTTTTTCTATTATTTGTGGTAAAATGGACATTAGATAGGGAGGAATGAAAAATGAATGTTATACGAAAACCAGATGAAAATAAAGAAATGCCATCTAATTTAATAGACTTAAAAAAAGTGGAAAGATATAAGCAACAAATAAAAAATATTTTTGTAGTCAAAGATGCGGATAAAATAGGAAGAGTAAAAAAAGGAGTAGAAGGTTTTATAAATTTAGAATATGGAAAGCAGAGTTTAACAGATGAAGAATATGCAGTATTACTACAATATCTGAATTTATTAGAGAAAGAATATGATAGAAAGTTGAAAGAGAAGATGATAGAACAAGACAAAAACGATAGTGGAGAAAAAGAAAAAAAGGAGGATTTATCAAATCAAGAAGTTATGACAAAAGCTTTAAGCGCATATAAGATAGCAATTGAAAACTGTTTTATTTGGGAGGATCCTAGTAAAGTAAAAATGGCGAGGGACGCAACAATAAGAGTCTTGGAAAAGGATTATGCTAGTCATAAATTACAGAAACAAGAATATGATATATTATTGGAATATTTACAATCTCTAAATCAACAATATGAAAAGCATATAGAGGAGAAAAGGACGAAAACTATAAAACGGAGAGACTAAATCACAAGGGATATTAGAAAAGAAAGAATCTTTGAAGCAACAAGAAAAAATGTTTAGAGAAGGATTGAAATGTACAACAGAAAAGAAAGAACTACAATTTATACCTATGATGGGTAGAGAAGGATGGGGAAAAGATATATTTCGTAATCAAAGAGAACCAGAAGAAAAGTAACATAAAGAATGAGTACATAATGGAGGAGGAAGAAGAAAATGCCAAAAGTAGAATGGAAAGCAGGAACATTTATTTATCCTATACCAGCAGTGATGGTAACATCAGGAGATATGGAAGGAGAATCTAATATTATGACAGTAGCATGGACTGGAATTTTAAATAGTAATCCAGCTATGTGTTATATTTCGGTAAGACCAGAACGTTATTCTTATCATTTAATAAAGGAAAGTGGAGAATTTGCTATTAATTTAACTAATGAAAAGCTAGTATATGCAACAGATTGGTGTGGCGTAAGATCAGGAAAAGATTATGATAAATTTAAAGAAATGCATTTGAGTAAGGAAAAAGCAAATCATATAAAGTGTCCTTTAATTAGAGAAAGTCCAGTTTCTATAGAATGTAAGGTAAAAGAAATAAAATCTCTTGGTAGTCATGATGTATTTGTAGCAGAGGTTCTTTCTATTGATGCTGATGATCAATATATAGATGAGAAAGGAGCTTTTGATATTAGCAAGTGCGATTTAATTGCTTACGCAAATGGAGGCTATTATTCTTTAGATAAAAAATTAGGTAAATTTGGATTTTCTGTGCAAAAGAAAAAATAAAATGAGGAAAAATTCTAAAAAATAAAGCATATTTATTGACTTTTTAGGAAATACATGGTAGAATAATTAAGCATATGTGGAGTGCATATGCTTTTTAAAATAGAAACTAAAAAAGAAAAGTAAGTAAAGACAGTGGAGGTGTTTGAAAATGGCTGCAAAAGGAGCAAGAGAACCAATTACATTAGAATGTACAGAGTGCAAAAGAAGAACATATATGACAGAAAAAAACAAAAAAAATAATACAGACAGATTGGAAATTGTAAAATATTGCAAATATTGCAAAAAACGTACAACACATAAAGAAACAAAATAGAATAGCCTTTATAAGACTGATTTCTGTAAAACTAAAGCAGTATCAGTATATGTAGCCAAAATACCTAATACATTAGGAAAATTGGCGTAACTTAAGGGGGAAAATAAAATGCCTAAAGACGCAAATAAAAACAAAAAAGAGAAAAAAGAAAAGAAGCATTTTTTCAAAGATTTTAAAGCAGAACTAAAAAAGGTAATTTGGCCAACACCAAAGCAATTAGTAAATAATACAGTTGCTGTAGTTACTATTGTGCTAATTACAGCGGTAATTGTGTTTGTATTGGATGTAGTATTTGAATCTATGAATACTTATGGAATTAATAAATTAAAAGAATTAGTAAGTACAAATACAGAAGTTACGAATACAGTAGAAGATACAAATACTGTGGAAAATACCAATACAGAAACTACAGACAATACAGAGAATACAGAAAGTGTAGATAACACAGAAAATGTAGAGAATGCTGAAAATCAAGAAAATACAGAAGGAAATACTTCTTCTGAAAATGTAAGTGAATAAAAGGAGGCTTTTGTAGAATATGTCTCAAACAGATAAGGATTTAGTACCTAGATGGTATGTCGTACATACTTATTCTGGATATGAAAATAAAGTAAAAACAGACTTAGAGAAAACCGTTAAAAACAGAGAATTGGAAGACTATTTCTTTGATATCGTTGTTCCAATGGAAGAACAAATTGAAATTAAAGATGGGAAAAGAAAAACCAATCTAAAAAAGGTATTTCCTGGTTATGTTTTAGTAAAGATGATTGTAACAGAAGAAACTTGGTATATTGTTAGAAATACAAGAGGTGTTACAGGATTTGTAGGATCTGGAACAGATCCTATACCACTTACAGAAGAAGAAATTAGACAAATGGGATTTGAAGTTCCATCTGTTAGCATTGATGTTTCAGTGGGAGAATCTGTTACTATTATAGATGGCTCTTTCAAAGATTTTGTAGGAACAGTACAAGAAATTAATAAAGATAAACATAAAGTAAAAGTATTAGTTTCTATGTTTGGAAGAGAAACACCAGTAGAATTAGATTTTTCTCAAATTACGAAAGTTGTTTAAAATGGAAATTAAGATGGGTTTAAACCACTCGTCTTATCCAAATTAATAAATACTATCTTGGTTTAGTTTAAAACTAAATCAATGTACAACAAAACTTAAAAGGAGGTGCTATCCAAAATGGCAGAGAAAGAAATTACAAACGTAATTAAACTACAAATAGAGGCAGGAAAAGCTACACCAGCTCCACCAGTAGGACCAGCATTAGGATCAAGTGGTGTAAATATTATGCAATTTGTAAAAGAATTTAACGATAGAACTGCAAATCAACCTGGTATGATTATTCCAGTAGTTATTACAGTATATAAAGATAAATCTTTCGAATTCATAACAAAAGTACCACCAGTAGCCGTTTTAATTAAAAAAGCAATTAAAATTCAAAAAGGTTCTGGAAAGCCTAATAGAGAAAAAGTAGGAACAATTACAAAAGCGCAAGTAGAAGAAATTGCAAAACAAAAAATGCCAGACTTAAATGCAGCATCATTAGAAGCAGCTATGAGCATGGTTGCAGGTACTGCAAGAAGTATGGGTGTAGTTGTAACAGACTAAGCATAAAATAAAAATTGGGAGAAGAAAAACTTCGTTAAAACCAAAGGAGGAAAGAAATGAAACAAGGAAAAAGATATGGAGAGAGTGCAAAGCTTGTTGAAAAAAACAAACTTTATCCAATTAAAGAAGCACTAGAAATTATCGAGAAAATGCCAAAAGCAAAATTCGATGAAACAGTAGAACTACATGTAAAATTAGGTGTAGATTCTAAACATGCAGACCAACAAGTAAGAGGTACAACAGTACTTCCACATGGAACTGGTAAAACATTAAAAGTATTAGTGTTTGCAAAAGGACCAAAAGCAGAAGAAGCTACAAAAGCTGGAGCAGACTATGTTGGAGCAGAAGAATTAATACCAAAAATTGAAAAAGAGAATTGGTTTGACTATGATGTAATCGTAGCAACACCGGATATGATGGGAGTTGTAGGAAGACTTGGTAAAGTATTAGGACCAAAAGGTTTAATGCCAAATCCAAAGTCTGGAACAGTAACTATGGATGTTACAAAAGCAATTCAAGATATCAAATCTGGTAAAGTAGAATACAGATTAGATAAAACCAACATTATTCATTTAGGTTTTGGAAAAGTTTCATTTGGGGCAGATAAATTAGCAGAAAACTATGATGCTATTATGAATGCTATTATTAAAGCAAAACCAGCTGCAGCAAAAGGACAATATATTAAGTCTGTAGCAGTATCTACCACAATGGGACCAGGATTGTACATTGATCAAAAATAAGATAGTAGCCAAAGAAAGTAGGCAAAGAAATAAGCCCTACCGAGGCATAGAAAAGAGAAAAGCAAACACTCTTTATATGCCTCGAGGCTATAAAGAGTGTTTTTTTAGGGAGGTGAATAAAATAAAATGGCAAGTGAAGCTATATTAAAACAAAAAGAAGAAGAAGTAAAAGCTTTAGCAGAAAAATTCAAAAGCTCAAATCTTATCCTATTAACAGATTATAGAGGAATTACTGTAGAAGATGTAACAGGATTAAGAAATACTTTAAGAGATGCAAAAGCAGAATACAAAGTTATAAAAAATAACATTGTAAAAAGAGCATTAAATGAAAATGGAGAAAAAGAATTAGATTCTGTATTAGAAGGTCCAACAGCCGTTATTATGACAGAAGGAGATTATTTAGAACCATTAAAAGCAGTTTATCAATATGCAAAAGATAATGAATTTTATAAAATAAAAGGTGGTATTATTGAAGGAAAAGTAATGTCTGTAGAAGAGATTATTACTTTAGCAAAACTACCATCAAGACAAGAATTACTTGGCATGCTTGCTGGTGCATTACTTGGAAATATTTCCAAAGTTGCTATTGCGCTTGATCAAGTAAGAAAACAAAAAGAAGAGGTAAACGCATAGTTTATCCAAAAAAGAAATAAAAAAATTAGGAGGAATTTAAAATGATAGAAGAATTATTAGAAAAAATTGATAGCTTAACAGTTGCAGAACTTGCAGAATTAGTAAAAGCTATAGAAGAAAAATATGGAGTATCTGCAGTAGCAGCAGCTGCGCCAGCAGCTGGAGCAGCAGGAGTAGCTGCAGCAGAAGAAAAAACATCTTTCAATGTTGTATTAAAAGAAGCAGGAGCAAATAAAATTCAAGTAATCAAAGTAGTAAGAGATGCTACAGGATTAGGATTAAAAGAAGCAAAAGAATTAGTAGACGGAGCTCCAAAAACAGTAAAAGAAAATGTAAATAAAGATGAAGCTGAAGAATTAAAAGCTAAATTTACAGAAGCTGGAGCAGTTGTTGAACTTGCTTAAGTATAGGATGAACTTTAGGGATGTTCCTTAAAGTTCATTTTTTGTTGCAATTTAGGGATGTTCCTTAAATTGCACTTTTTTTAGTCTATTTTTTAATTAAAATGGTTATTACGCTTGAAATGATACAAAAATACAATAAGTTTTATACAAAAATAAGAATAAAATGACATAAATTTTATTGAAAAAAATAGTAGATACCAAGATAATGAAATACATAGTAGAAGATGAAGAAAAAAGGAGAAAAACATGAGAAAAGAACACGGAATTACTATGATCACTTTAGTAGTAACTATTATTGTATTAATTATCTTAGCAGGAGTAAGCATTACCACTTTAATAGGAAATAACGGAATTATTACAAAAGCAAAACAAGCACGCGAGAATATTACTTATGCAGGAATAGAAGAGAGAGTTCAACTAAATCAGTTATTTTGGGAAATAGAACAAAATGGAGAATATTCAGAAGAAGGAAACGAAGAACAAAAAGACCAAATGATAGAATTGTTGCAAAAGCAAGTAGAAGAGTTAAAACAACAAGTAGCAGACTTGCAAGAAAAAAATGACAGTTTGGAACAAGAACAGATAGAGGCAGAAGAAGAAATAAAAAAATTGAATGAGCAAATAAACGATTTAAATAATCAGATTACAGACTTGGAAATAGAAGTATCTGAAAAAGAAGTGGAAATGGCAGATTTGCAAAAAGAAGTAGCTTTAAAGCAAGAAACCATTAATAATTTACAAAACCAATTAGATACTTTAAATAGTTTACTTTCCCAAACAAATGCAACAGAGGCACATATTTTAAAGGATTATAAAGCATATAGTGGTGGAAAATTAATAGTAGGAACAATGGCAAATAACGGAGCAGTAAGTGCAAATTTAAATGCAGGACAGAGCTATACCATACCAGCAGGATACCATAATGGAAGTGGTAAAATAACAGCCAATAGCTTAGCAAGTCAAACACAAGCAACTGCTACAGCACAAGATATAGCAGAAGGAAAAACAGCCTATGTAAATGGAGAAAAAATTACAGGAACAGCAAGCAGTACGAATGGACCAGTTATTACTAAAATTACTACAAGTGCTTATACCGGTAGAACATGGAATTATTGTATATATAATTGTACAATAGTAGTAAAAGCTAACAATGCAAAATCCTTTACTTTAAATGAAGTAAATCCAGCTACCATAGCATCTGTATCAGGAGCAGCGTATGAAGGGCTTACCTTTTTCCCAGTGCAAGACGAAGTTACTATTGTATTTGAACAAGGAAAGGGAGATAGTACTTACTTTGGAGGCGATTACTATATTGTTTCCTATGAGTAATTGTTTTTATATTTAAAATAGAAAAAGAATGTATTACAAAAATAAGATTTCTGATACAGAGGTCTTATTTTTTTGAGCAGTAAAACTAAATTTGTAAAAGAATAGTAACAAAACAACATAAAAATCATTGTAAAAAACAAAGTATAAAAGCATAATAAAATACGTTATAGTTTAACATAGGAAAAAGGAGATTTAAGAACATGAGAAAAGAACAGGGAATTACGATGATAACACTAGCAGTAACAATCATCGTACTAATTATCTTAGCAGGAGTAAGTATGAATGCAATAGTAGGAGACAGGGGAATCATCACTATGGCGCAAAAGGCAAAGGAAAATACAGAATTAGCTAAAATAGAGGAAGAAAAACAATTAAATAATTTGTATAAGGAATTGCAAGATAATGGAGCATCCATAGAGGATGGCTTTGATGCAGATGCCATAGAAAGATTAGAAAATTTTAAAAAAGTAATAGCAACCGCAATTACAAACGAAGGTGTAACAACTTTAGAAACAGATACAGAGCAAACAATGGCGGAGAATATTAGTAAAATATTACAAGAGAGAACCAAAGATGCTACAGCAACAGCAGAAGATATAGTAGAAGGAAAAACAGCTTATGTGAATGGGGAAAAAATTACAGGAACAGCTAGTTTAGCAAAAGGGATTGCACAATTAGACTTAATTGTGGATAGTAGTGTAACCAGTAATACAACAACTTCTTCTACAACAGATACAATTTCTATAGATGTAGCAGATTATAATCAGGTATTAATTGTGGGGTCAATGGTGGGAAGTCATTGGACTTTTACAGAAAGTATGGGGTTAGATTTTACGAATATTTTAGTAAATGATAATAATATTTTGTTTTTTAATATACGATACAATACTGGCGGAAATGGTTCACAAAGTGGTCAAGTTGCTTATGCAACAGCAATAGCAAATTGTAATGCCAATACAAGTAATGAGTTAAAAATTGTAACAAAAACAACTGGAATCAATACGTCACTTACCAAGTATTATAAAATATATGGGATAAAATAGAAATAAAAACAAGTAATGTTTTAAAAGACGATTACTTGTTTTTTCGCTTAAGAGAGCGATTACAAGAGGCTTTTTCCGACTAAACGGTCATTACACTTGAAATACGAGAAAATAAATAATAAAATTACAATGTTCGATTGACAAGCCTAAATATAAGTTATAAAATATGAAAATAACAATATATATGAATAAAAGGGAAAAAGGAGAGCAAAAAGAAATGATTATACTATTAGATGCCATGGGAGGAGATAACGCACCAGATGCCAATATTAAAGGTGCAGTAAAAGCAATTGAACAAATAGAAGCAGAAGTCTGGCTTGTAGGGGACGAAAAAGTAATTCTACAAAAAATAGAACAATTTTATGGAAAAAAAGATATAGCAGAAATATCTCCAAGATTAAAGATATATCATGCATCAGAAACCATAGAAATGTGTGAGGTACCAACACAGGCAATTAAGCATAAAAAAGATTCTTCTATGGTAGTAGGGTTCCATCTTTTAAAAGAGGGAAAAGGAGATGTATTTATCTCGGCAGGAAATTCTGGAGCCTTATTAACCGGTGCTACTCTATTAGTAGGAAGAATTAAAGGGATAGATAGACCAGCACTAGCAGGCATCTTACCTTCTTATAAAAGTAGACTAATGCTAATTGATTGTGGCTCTAATACAAATTGTAAACCAATCAATTTACTACAATTTGCACAAATGGCAACTATCTATAATCGAAATACCTTTGGAATAGAGCACCCTACTGTTGGGCTTCTAAACATTGGAACAGAAGAGACAAAAGGAAATGAGCTAGTAAGAGAATCTTACCAATTATTAAAAGAAAAGTCAGAAGAATTAAATATCAATTTTGTAGGAAATGTAGAAGGAAGAGATGCCTTTTCCGGTAAATTAGACATTTTAGTAGCAGATGGTTATACAGGAAATGTATTCCTAAAGACAGTAGAAGGAATTGGAAAACTTGTAAAAACAACACTAACAGATAATATCAAGAAAAATATCTTTACTATGCTAGGAGCTATACCATCTTTGCCAGCGATAAATGGACTAAAAAAAGCAATGGATTACAAAGAATACGGAGGAGCATTGTTCTTAGGTGTAAAGAAACCAGTAGTGAAAGCACATGGTAGTAGTGATGAAAAATTATTTGAATTTACTATAAAACAAGCAGAACAATTTGTGAAAAATAAAGCGGTAGAAAAGATGATAGAAGAATTTGAAAAATAAAATAAGAAAAACTTGACATTTATAGAAACATGTATTATTGTTAAGGAAAAGTATTAGAAAATGTGAGAGGAGGTGTAATAAGGATGACACAAGAAGAAATTTTTGAAAAAGTAAAAGAAATTATAGTAGGACAATTAGGAGTAACAGATACCTCTGTTACAATGGAAGCATCTTTTATAGATGATTTAGGAGCTGATTCTCTTGATATAGTAGAATTAATTATGGCTTTAGAGGAAGAATTCGATACAGAAATTCCTGATAGCGATGCAGAAAAAATTGTTACAGTAGGAGATGTAGTAGATTACATTAAAGACCATGTAGCATAAGAAAAAACTAGAAAATGAAAGGGTAATACCTTTCTTTTTTTATAGAGTTGTAGTATAATACAAAAGAGGGAAAGGAGTAGTCGTTTGATATGGAATTAGAAATCTTAGAAAAAAGTATTGGTCATTATTTTCAAGATAAAGAATTATTAAAACAAGCATTAGTGCATAAATCTTATGCTTATGAGAACCATGTAGAAAGTAACGAAAAGTTAGAATTCTTAGGAGATAGCATTTTAGAGTTTATATCTAGCAAATATTTGTATACACATTTCCCAAAATTAACAGAAGGAGAAATGACTAAAGTTAGAGCAGATATTGTATGTGAAGAAAGCTTATATGAAATAGCCAAAAAGCATAATTTTAGTGATTTCTTATATGTAGGAAAAAGTGAAAGAAATTCTCATGGAAATATGAGAACAGCCATTATGGCAGATAGTGTGGAAGCAGTAATTGCAGCAATGTATTTTGATGCTGGTTTAGAAGTGGCGGAAAAATTTATTGTAACGAATTTAGAGGAAGCGACAAAACGAGCAGCGAAACATGTAGGAGAAAAAGATTATAAAACTGTATTACAGGAAAAATTACAAAAAAATGGTGAAGTACATATTACTTATACTATTTTAAAAGAAGAAGGACCAGACCACGATAAAACCTTTACAGCAGAGGTGAGTTGTAATGGAAAAAAACTGGCTACAGGAATAGGAAAAAGTAAGAAAGCAGCAGAAATGCAAGCAGCACAAAAGGCGTTAGAAAATAAAGAGGAGGGAAGAGTGTGAGAAAATCCTATATTATATCGATACATGTTCCATATACAAATGATTGGAATTTTTTTGCAAAACAGGAAAAAGAGAAATTAACACCAGATGTAGTAAAAGAAAAAATAGAATACTATTTTAAAAATTCCAAAAAAGAAGATGCAAACGTAGAAGTATATTTTTCTGGAGATAGTTTTGCGGGACTGGAAGAAACAGTACAAAAAGATATTCTAGAATGTATAGAAATGTATCAAAGAGAAGGAAAAATTAGTAATATACGAATTACCGCAATGCCAAAAGATGTGAGCAGAACAAAGTTAAAATTATGGAAAAAATATAAGGTAAAAGAAATTAGTTTGCAAATATTTTCCATGAGTGTATATCTATTAGAAAAAATCGGAATACAAGATTGCATAAAGCATATACAAAAAGTAGCAAAGAAAATCCGTTGGCATGGATTTTCTCTAGGAGTAGAAATGCTTATTGGAATGCCAGACTCTACAAAATTAGATGAACAAAATACAGCAAAAGAAATATTAAAATTAAAACCACATTTTGTAAAGATAGAACCAGTAGTAGTAGAAAAAGAGAGTAAGTTAGAATCGGAAATAAAAAAGGAAGAATATGTAGCCTTATCTATTGTACAAGCAGTAGAAAGATGCAAAGAAGTAGCACATATATTTAATCAAAATAAAGTAGAAGAAATAAAAGTGGTATTACCAAAAACAATAGAAAAGGAAAATACTATTATAGCAGGCCCTTATCATCCAGAATTTACAATGTTAGTAGAAGGGGCTATGTGGTATGATGCTATATTAGAAAAGATTAAAAAGATGAATACAAAAGTAAAAGAAGTAGAAATAGAAGCTAACCCAGATGATGTACCCAATATGTTAGGCTTTAGAAATGAAAATATTGAAAAATTAAAAGATGTATACGATGTAGATGTAGTAATTACACCAAACAAGGACATAAAAAAAGGTAGATTTGAAATGAAAATGGTAAAAACGTATGATGACATGGTAGAAGAAATGCAAAATAAAAGTATAAATTAAAAATAAATGGAAATACTCCATAGAAAAGGGAAAAGGAAAAATTTTCTATGGAAATAACAAAAATAAAGAAAATATTAAAAATAAAAAAATATAGTTATGAAGTGTTACTATTAACAACGGGTTGTTTTCTTATGGCTTGTGGCACTTCTTTTTTCTTACTTCCTAATCGCTTGTCTTCAGGAGGTTTTGCAGGCTTAGCAACTATTACGTATTATTTATGGAAAATACCATTAGGGACAGCAATGTTTGTTATGAATGTGCCATTATTAATCTTAAGTTACTTTCGAGTAGGAAAGCCTTTTGTAATAAAATCCTTATTAGGAACTATAATATTATCTGGTCTTATAGATATATTGGATCAATTTCCAGCTTTTACAGGAGATCCTATTTTAGCGTGTGTTTATGGAGGTATTTGTATGGGAATTGGAACAGCTATTGTCTTAAAGGCATCAGCTTCTACAGGAGGAACAGATTTATTGTCTTATATTGTAAAATCTTATAAGCCATATTTTCATACAAGTAATATAATAGTAGGGGTGGATACCACTATTATCGCCCTAAATGTCGTTTTTTTTAGAAATATTGAGGTAGGTTTATATTCTGCAATTGCTATATATCTCATGGGAAAAATGATAGATGTTGTGTTTGAGGGGATTTACTTTACAAAAATGATGTTTATTATATCTAATCAATATCAAAAAATAGCGGAGAAAATAGGAGAAGAAGTAGATAGAGGAAGTACAGGTATTTATGCAAAAGGCATGTATACAAATGAAGAAAAAATGATGTTATTATGTGTTGGAAGTAGAGGAGAAATAGCCAAAATAAAGCAAATAGCACTAGAAATAGATAATAGAGCATTTATTATTACTGCTAATGCAAGAGAGGCATGGGGAAAAGGCTTTAAAAGATGACTTTGAACTTTAGGGACGTTCCTTAAAGTTCATTTTTCTTTTTTAAAGTTTCTTCCATTTAAGTCTGAGGCTTGTATGACATGTCACAAAAATATTAGGAATAAGTGGAACAAACTAAGAAAAAAGTCGAAAAATTATGGAAATAAGTAACCAGCAAAAAAGGAAAAGTAAAAGAGAGGAAAAAGCAAAGAAAGATATAATCCTCTTTGTAAGAAAAAAACAAGGAGGATAAATTTATGCAAGAACAAAAGAATAAACAAAAAGGAATTACATTAATAGCATTAGTAGTAACAATAATCGTTTTGATCATTTTAGCAGGTGTGAGTATTAACATGCTAGTAGGGGACAATGGAATTATTACACAAGCCCAATCTGCACAAAGAGAAACAGAAGAAGCAGAGGCAAGAGAAAAATTAGAAATGGCATTACTAGACTTGCAAATGGAAAAGTATACAAATCCTAATTACAATGATGAACAATTTATTAAGGATTATCTAGCAAGTCAAGGAATGGTAGCACAAGATGATGTAGTGATAGTAGGAGGTTACCAATTTATCATAGATAGAGAAAATCTAAGAGTAACACAAAGCTTGGGAAAAGGAAATGAAAGTTCAACAATAGAAATAGGAGTAAGCAGCCAACTAGCAAGTGACTATACAAAGGCAACATTAAGCATAAAAATACAAGGAAGCGATTCGATTAGTGAAATACAAATTAATGGAGCAGAAGTGAGTGTACCAGAGAAAACAGAGAATAAATATACATTAACGCAAGATGTGACGACAAATGGAAATTATAGCGTTTATGTATTAGATAGTAATGAAGAATACAAAATAGCACAGATTCAGATAGAAGGAATCTCAGAAGATATGCAAATCAGCACAAAAGAAGAATTAGAAAGTTTTAGAGATAGAGTGAATAATGGAGCAACCTATGAAGGAAGAACAATAACCTTGCAGAATGATATAGACTTACAAGGAAATGCAGAGAATCAGTGGGTACCAATAGGAAGAGAAGATAAAGATTTTAAAGGAACATTTTATGGAAATAATCATATAATTAAAAATATGTATATAGATACAACAGAAGACTTCCAAGGTTTGTTTGGCATAGTGCGTGGAAAGATACAAGATCTAACCGTAACAGGAGATATTGTGAATGCAGGAAATCAATCAGGTGGGGTAGTAGGTTCAGCAGGAGGCTCAACAATCATTATGAATTGTCATAATCAAGTAACTATATACAGCGAGGAGGGAACTAGTATTGGTGGTATTGCAGGTTATATAGTTCCAAATGCTTCTATTTTAAATTGTACTAATAGAGCTAACATTACAGCATTAGGACAAACAGGAGGATATCAGGAAACATATGTAGGAGGTATAATAGGAAGATGTGATGGCCAAATTACAGGATGTTATAACACAGGAGATATTTATGGATATCATATAGCAGGAGGAATCGTGGGAGTAATGATGCAGGGAGAAACTAGAGATTGTTATAATAGAGGAAACATCAAGGTTGATTTTCAGATTGCAGGAGGAATTTCGGGAGCTATTCATTATTACAGCGGTGGAACTGTGGGCTATACTAGAATAATGAATACTTATAGTACAGGTACAGTAACAGGACCTAGTCAAATTGGTGCTAGTATAGGAGCAGTTACAACTCCAGGCTCTATATTACAAGCAGATAACAATTATGCCTTAAATCAAAATGATTTACCAGCAATAGGAGGAGGTACAACAACAAATACAAATGTAAAAGCGGAACTAAAAACAAGTGATGAATTAAAAGAATTAGTAAGTACTTTAGGAGAAGCATTTAAAGAAGATACAGAGAATATTAATGATGGATATCCTATTTTACAATGGCAATAAAAAGATAAATATAGTGAAAAGAAAGAGATATTCTTGGTTAAAGAAAAAAGATTTGGCTAAGAGTATCTCTTTATAAGATAGTAAGAAAATTAAGAAAAACTGAAAAAATGAAGTCAAGATATAAAATAAAAATTTTTTCATATTATACAGAAAAAGTCCAAAGAAACAGCTAAAAGTTGTACGAGTGAAGATGAATTAGTAGATACAAGCACAGGTTATACTGTACATCCAGCATTTACAAACGAAACAAGCATCCATTACAGAAATGGTGGCTGGGATAAAGAGATTACAGGAATTTGGATATCAAAATTTATGGCAGGCTATGCTAGTGGAAATAATAATGCAGAAGTAAAAGCAAGTAGTGTATATTATACACAAACTACATCTCAAGTAACTAGTATAGAACGAGGAGAAAGCACAGATGGAAGTGAAGATGCTAGAAATTGGTTAGATGGGATTTATGGAGAAACAAGAACAACCATTAAATATCCAGTATTTCAACCGCTTACTTATTATATGAATTATATTAGTTGTAGTGATGCCTATAATATAGCCAAGGTTTTAACAGAGAATGGAAATACATATGGATTAAGTGAAGAAGCAGATAGTCATTTAATTAAAAATAGTGAATGGGGAGCAATTGCATATTTATCTCAAAGTGAATATGGTTTAAATGGTATCAATATCGTAAAAAACGATATTACATTGGCGAGTGGTAATCAAGAAAGAACATCTTCTGAGGGACAGGTAGGTGTGGATAGTGTTTATGGAGTAAGTGGATGTACAACAGCTTCATACCAATAGTACAAAATATGCTACTGTATACCCTTATGATAGTAGTATAGATAGTGCAAGCAATAATTATAATGCAAATACTTTAATCTATGGAGATGGAGTAAGAGAAACTTCTACAAGTGGTGTAATAGTGAATTCCTCTTGGTATGGAGATCTATCACTTTATCCACGAACAAATATAGCTTTTTTTATTCGTAGTGCTGGCTATGGAAGAGCTACAGGAACAGGTTTATTTTCTTTTGCGTATGCTGGAGGAGGAAATGATTATGGAAGGAGTTTCCGTGTTTCACTAATTATAGCCTAAAAATGCTAGTGCTAATAGAAAATAATAACTTTTAACAATAAAAAGTAAAAAAAATTTACCAAAATGCTTGCGAAAATTTGTTCTATATGATATAAATAATAAAATGATTGAAGGTGAGAACTTGAGATTAACATTTGTATGTGATTTTAAATTAAATGAAACACAAGAAAAAATAATAAAAGAAATGTTTAGTCCAGACCTAGAAATAGCGATGGGTATTGGTCGAGAACAACGACCATTAAAGAAAAGGGTTGCCTAAAAAATTAGGTGGAAACTTAAAAACAACATCTTTATAAAAACTTGGCACTAACTTAAATTAGTACCAAGAGTGAAAGTTTTAATTTTCACTTTTGTTTTGATAAAATGACAGGAGTAAAAATATAAGGGTGGAATAAAAATGAAAGAGCAAAAATGGAAGATAGATAAAATACCAACATTCGATGTAAAAAATATTTTTGAATGTGGACAATGTTTTCGTTGGAATAAGGAAAAAGAGCATAGTTATGTGGGAATATTTGGAAATAGTGTAGTAAGGGTGGAACAAACAAGCAAGAATATTTATTTTGAAGGAGTCAATAGACAGGATAAAGATTTGCAAGAAATTTGCTTTTCCTATTTTGATATGCAAAGAGACTATGAATCTTTACAAAAACAACTAAAAAAGGCAGATGGCACCTTAAAACAAAGTATACAATATGGAGAAGGCATTCGTATTCTAAATCAAGATTTATGGGAAACGATTATATCTTTTATTATTTCTGCTAATAATAATATACCTAGAATAAAAGGGATTATAGAAAGACTAAGTAAAACTTATGGACAGCCTATACAATGGAGAGAGAATATTTATTATACATTTCCTACACCAGAAGAATTATCTAAGGCAAGTATAGAAGATTTAAGAAAATTAGGATTGGGTTTTCGTGATAAAAGAGTATATGAGACAACAAAAAGGATAGTAGAAAAGAAGGTAGACTTAGAAAAATTAAAAGAAGAAAAGAATTTTGAAACAATAAGAGAAACATTGCTAACATTGCCGGGAGTAGGAGAGAAAGTAGCAGATTGCATTTTATTATTTTCCACATTAAAACGACTAGAAGCATTTCCTATTGATGTATGGGTAAAAAGAGTGATGAATGAATTGTATATTCATAAAGAAGAGGGAGAAGTGAACAATAAAGAAATACAAAAAATAGCATATGAGAAATTTGGTACTCTTGCAGGTTTAGCACAACAATATTTATTTTACTGGAAAAGAGAAGCATAACATGAAAAAATAAATTGAATAATAAAAATTTATGTGATACAATATATCCATATTTTATTACATAATCTCCTTAGGGGGTTAACATAGAGGTAACTAACAACGAATAAATTTATTCAAAGGAGGCAAATATGAACAGAATCATAGTTATGTTTCAAGAAGATGATGTAGAATTGAATATGTCTTTTTATGATTATGTCGAGGAACAATATCGGCATGCAAAACCCATTATTGCCGCCTATGTTACAGAAAAGGAATACAAAATAATGGCGGAACAAATTAGAACGAAAGGTTATTTAACAGAAAGGATGCCACGAGCAACCAGAAAGGACTTGGGCTATGAAAAATATAGATATTTATTAGTTTACAACTATGCGGGGAATAATATTTGTATTGCCAACTATAACGACTTTAATCAAAGAGGAAGTTATACTTTGGATGAGGAAGGACTGCATTATCACAAAGATGGGTTGCAGTTTCCTTATGACCGTTCTGTAAGATATACAGTGAGTTGGGGGATTAAAATTTATACTACCGAAACATATGAAGATGTTATTTGTCACTATACCCAGTTGGGTATGAAAATAAGATGAAGAAAAAAGACAATATATTCCTTTCTCAAAAAAAACAATGAACTTTAAGGAACGCCCCTAAAGTTCATTGTTTTTTCCTATAGGGAACAAATAAAAAACTTGCTATTTTCTCCTTTGTGCGATACAATGAAGCTAACAAAAATAAAGAAGGAGAAAGAAAAAGTGAGCTTACGTTTGATATGTGGTAGGGCAGGCACGGGAAAGAGTCAGTTTTGTTTAGAAGAGATTGTAAAAAAGCAAAAAGAGCAACAAAAAATATATATGATTACGCCAGAGCAGTTTTCCTATACTGCTGAAAAAAAATTATTAGATAAGACGCCAGAAGGAGCCGCTATTTATGCAGAGGTTTTAACTTTCAAACGTATGGCACATCGTATGAAAACAAAGGTAGGAGGTAGTACGAAGGTAAATCTATCTGCTTCTGGAAAAGCCATCTTAATAGATAGAATTTTGGGAGAGCAAAAGAAAAAACTTCGTTTTTTGGGAAAATCGGATCAAAATATAGAAATGGTAGAAAGGCAATTAACAGAGTTTAAAAAGCATAACATTACCATAGAAGCTATTAGAAAAGTACTAGAAAAAGTAGAAGAACCGTATCTAGTAGCTAAATTAACAGATATGCTACTTCTATACCAAAAATGGGAAGAGAAAATAGAGAACCAATACATAGATGAAAACGACAGCTTAACCATATTGGCAGAACAATTAGAGCAAACAAAAGAATTTAAAGATGCCTACTTTTATTTAGATGAATTTGTAGGTTTTACACAGCAAGAATATAGAATTGTGGAAATCTTATTGCAAAGAGCTAAACAAGTGAATATTACAATAGGAACCGATAGTCTTATTTTAGATAAAGAGCAAGAAAGTGATATTTTTTATAGTAATAAAGAAACCGCTAAGAGATTAATGGAAATTGCAGAGAGAAACCAAATTACAATAGAAAATCCGGTATGGTTACTAGAGCCAAAACGTTTTGAAAATGAAGAATTAAAACATTTGGAACGAAATATTTATGCTGTACCTTATCAAATTTATCCAAAAGAGAAAAAAGTAGAAGAAATCTCTTTATTTTTAGCAAGTAATGCCTACACAGAGATAGAACATGTAGCAGAAGAAATAGAAGATTTAGTAAGAAATAAAGGATATCGCTATAAAGATATCGCTATTATCACAAAAGATTTAGGAACTTATAGTCATTTATGCAAAGCCATTTTTGAAAAATACGATATTCCTGTATTTTTGGACGAAAAGAAACAATTAAACCAAAATAATTTAGCACAATATTTGCTAGCTATTTTAGAAATATTTGCGAAAAATTGGCCCTATGAAGCGGTATTTTCTTATATAAAAACAGGATTTTTAAATTTAGAAGATGACGAAATTGCCCTATTAGAAAATTTTTGTAGAAAATGGGGGATTAAAGGTAATAAGTGGCTAGAAGAATGGAATTACGAAGAAAAAACACCACAAACAGAAGAAAAAATGCAAATAATAGAAGCGGCAAGAAAGCAAGTAGTAATCCCATTACAGAAGTTAAAAGAAGCAATGAGAGAGCAAAGAACGGTAGAAGGTTTTACAAAACAAATTTATTTATTTTTGATAGAAAATGGAATTGATAAACAATTACAAGAAAGAGAAAAAGAATTAGAAGAAGAGGGAAAAATAGAATTAGCCAAAGAACAAAAAATGGCATGGAATGTCATCATGGAAGTACTAGATGAAATTGTAATGGTATTGGCATCAGAGAAGATTACTTTTCACCAGTATAGTCAATTATTAAAAACAGGGCTAAAAAATAGCAGTTTAGGAAAAATTCCAGAGGTAATGGACCAAGTTATGGTAGGAGACATAGATAGAACAAGAACACATACTGTAAAAGCCATATTTATGATAGGTGTAAATGATGGTGTATTTCCTACTATTTATAAAGAAGAAGGATTTTTTAATGATAAGGATAGAGAGTATTTAAAGGTGCAAGGGGTAGAACTTGCTAAAGGAACCTTAGAGAGATTATATGAAGATAATTTTGCCATCTATAAAGCCTTTACGGTGGCAAGTCAAAAAATTTATTTATCCTATCCATCTACAGATAGCGAGGGTGGCGCATTAAGACCTTCTATGCTAATAGGCAGGATAAAAAAGATATTTCCTAATTTGCAAGAACAAAGTGATTTATCGGAAAAACAAAGTAAAATTACCAATCAAAAGGCAAGTTTTGAAACATTGGTTACCAAATTAGAAGAATTAAAAGAAGGAAAAGAAATAGAAGACATTTGGTTTCAAATTTATAAAGCTTTTGAGGAAGACGAAAAATGGAAAGATAAGATAGAAACCATAAAAAAGGCAATTACTAAAACCAACAAACTAGAACCGATAACAAAAGAAAATTCAGAAAAGTTATATGGAGATACTTTGCATACAAGTGTATCGCGATTAGAGCAGTATCGTTCCTGTCCATTTTCTTACTTTTTACAATATGGGCTAAATCTATCAGAAAAAACAGAATTTAAAGTACAGGCGGTAGATACAGGCAGCTTTATGCATGAAGTGATTGATACCTTTTTTGAAACTGTAAGAGAAAATGGCTATCATTATAAAGATTTAGAAGAGCAAGAAGTAAAGGAAATGATAGATACTATTGTAGAGGAAAAACTAGCTAGTCCACGCAATTATATTTTTAGAAGTAATCAGAAATATCAATTGTTGGCTATGCGCCTAAAAAGAGTGATTTACACTTCTATGAAATATATCTTACAAAGTTTAAAAAATAGCGATTTTGAAGTATACGGAAATGAATTAGAATTTAAAAAAGGAAAACAATATCCACCTATAGAATTAGCTTTAAAAGATGGAAAGAGAGTAGAAATAACAGGGAAAATAGACAGGGTAGATATTGCTAAAACAGAAAAAGGAGAGTATATTCGTATTATTGACTATAAATCTTCTGTAAAAAATATAGATTTAAACGAAGTAATGGCAGGTATTCAGATTCAGCTTTTAACCTATTTAGATGCTACTTGCAAAGAAGAAAATATGTTGCCAGCAGGTACCCTATATTTCTCTTTACTAGATCCTATTGTGCAAGCAGAGGGAAGAATAGAGGAAGAGACCCTAAATAAAGAAATTGCCAAAAGGTTTCGTATGCAAGGTTTTATTCTAGCAGACGTAGAAATGGTAAAAAAGATGGATAAAACTTTAGAAAAAGGTGCTTCTTCTATCGTGCCAGCTTATTTAGATAAAGATGGAAATTTGAGTATGGCAAAATCCAACGCTGTTACCAAAGAAGAATTTGAAGTATTGCAGAAGTATACGAATGGGCTAATACAGCAAATTGCAGAAGAAATTTATGCCGGAAAAATAGCATTAGAGCCATATTATAACAGTAAAAATAAAAAAACACCATGTGAATACTGTCCTTATAAAGAAATATGTCAATTTGAACCAAAAGAGGAAGGTTGTAAATATCGCTACATTGCGAAAAAAGAAAAACAAGAAATCATGCAGCAAATGCAAAAAGAGGTAGAGAAGGGAAGATAAAAGATGTATGAATTAAAGCAAGTAGGTGAGCGTACGTACTATATAGATTCTCCTACAAGAATGGGAATTTATCAATTAGATAACGGAGAAGTATGTTTAATTGACAGTGGAAATGATAAAGATGCAGGTAAAAAGGTACAAAACATTTTAAGAGAAAATAATTGGAAATTAAATAGGATTATTAATACCCATTCTCATGCAGACCATATAGGAGGAAACCGCCTATTACAAGAAAGAGAAGGATGCAAAATTTATTGTAGGGGAGTAGATAGAGCTTTAGTAGAACATCCTATCTTAGAGCCTGCCTTCTTATATGGCAGTTATCCTAATCATGAAATACAAAATAAATTTTTACTAGCTAAAGAAAGTAGGGTAGAAGAATTAATCCAAGAAGTACTTCCAGAAGGACTAGAGATGGTAGACTTAAATGGACATTCTTTTTCCATGGTGGGAATTAAGACAAAAGATGATGTATGGTTTTTGGGAGATAGCGTAGCAAGTCACGATACCATACAAAAACATCATATTACCTTTTTATATAATGTAGAAGAATATTTTCATTCTTTAGACGTGGTGGAAAAGCTGGAAGGAAAGCTATTTATTCCATCCCATATGGATCCAGTAGAAGATATAAAACCTTATGTACAAGAAAATCGTGAGAAAATGCAAGAAATTATAGAAGAAATATTAAATTATGCCAAAACTCCTTGTACATTTGAAGTATTATTACAGCATATGTTTATACATTATGGATTACATATGAATTTCACACAATATGTCTTAATAGGAAGTACACTAAAAGCTTATTTAAGCTATCTATATGAACAAGAAAAATTAGAAGCTATTTTCGAGAATAGTCAGCTATTATGGAAAACGAAGAAAGAGGGGTAAGTATGGAAAAAGATTTATCCAATGAACAAGTGATACATGTAAAAGAGTCAGATGGAATAGAATATTTACAATTTAGAAGACTATTAGAATATAAAGAAATCACACATTGTTTTACCATGAAGGGAAAAGAAAATATCAACTATATTTCTGCACTAAAAAACCCATATTTTCCAAAACTATGTAATCATTTAGGAATAGATAGAGAAAAATTAGCACAAATAGAAATGCAAGTCCATGGAAATGTAGTAAAAGAAGTAGAAGATTATAAGGAAATTTATACAGATATGGATGGATTAATCACAAATCAGAAAGGAGTAACCTTAGGGCTTCGTTTTGCAGATTGTACACCAATATTTTTCTATGACCCTGTCAAAAAAGTAGTAGGAAATATTCACTCTGGATGGAGAGGGACAGTAAAAAAGATAGGAAAAAGAGGAATTGAGCAAATGCAAAAAATTTATGGAAGTAGCCCCAAAGATATCCTTTGTTGTATAGGACCTTGCATTAAAGAATGCCATTTTGAAGTAGAAGAAGATGCCAAAACATTATTTGAAGAAGCTTTTGCCAAAGAGAGCAATGTATGGAAAGAATGTATACAAATGGCGGGGATAAAAGAAGGAAAACAAAAATACAAGATAAATACTACAAAACTAATCATAGAAATGCTAGAACAAGCAGGAGTGAAACCAGAAAACATTGTAGATAGTGGAATTTGTACAGTTTGCCATGCAGACCAAATACATTCCCATAGAGCAGAAAAAGAAAAAGCAGGAAGAAATATGGGGCTAATTGCTTTAAGAGGAGGAGTAAAATGTTAATGCCAGAGAAATTAAAAAAGGGAGATACGATAGCAGTAGTAGCACCTTCCGATTGTATAGAAGAGGAAGACTTGGAGACTATTAACCAATCTATTTTATTAATGGAAGGCTCTGGATTTTCTATTACTTTTGGAAAATATGCCTTTTCTAATACGTTAGGATACAGTGCTTCTGCCAAAGAAAAAGCAGAAGATATAAACCAAATGTTTTTAAATCCAGAAGTAAAGGCTATTTTCTGGGCAGCTGGTGGTTTTAATTCTAATAGTGCATTAGAGTATTTAGATTATGAAAGTATAAAAAAACATCCTAAAATTGTATGTGGCTTTAGTGATGCTACTTCTATCTTAAATGTGATAACACAAAAAACAGGTTTAGTTACTTTTCACGGACCTACTTTTAAATCTCTTACGTCTTGGGCAACTGCCTATGCTTATGAACAAGTAATGAAACGTTTTGTAGAAGGAAAAACAGCCCTAAGAGAACCAGAAGATGAGTTTTCTGTAATACAAGAAGGAACCGCACAAGGAAGCTTAATAGGAGGTAATTTGAGTCTCATAAAGGATTTAGTAGCAGGGAAATATGCAGTAGACTTTCAAGATAAAATATTATTTATCGAAGAATTATCTTTGGAAAGCCCACCAGCACTTGTGAGCCATCATTTATATCATCTAAAACAAAATGGAGTTTTTGATAGACTAAAAGGAATGTGGATAGGAAACTATGATGGGAGTGTGGCTTTAGAAAAAATAGTATTAGATGTATTAGAAGGAGAATATTCTTTTCCTATTATCAAATCGAATAATTTTGGACACACAGAGAAAAAGATGGTAATTCCCATCGGGACAAGAGCAAAAATAGATACTACAAAAGAAGAAAAAATCAGTCTTTTAGAAGATTGTGTGAGATAGAAAAGGGAGAAAGGAAGACAAAATGAATTGGATAGATAAGATAGTAGATTTTTTTACCAATACGAAAAAAGGAGTGAAAAAACTTCCAGAAGCAAAACAATTACCAAATGAGTATAGAAGAAATGAACAATGGAAAGTACAAGAAAGGTTACCGATTCAACCAGTAGTATACCATAGTCAATTAGAAAAAGCAATTTTAGATTATATGGATATCTATTTTAAGGAAAGTTATGCTGTTAAAGAAGGAGGGCTTAGTTCTTACGGAATCTTAACTAGCATGAATACTAAATTAGAACCCCCAGGAGAAAATAGGAAAATTCAAGATTGGCTAATAGAAAATTTAGAGAGAAATAGAAGATTTGAAGTGCTTAGACAAAAAAGTGAAAGAGAAAAACAAGATGTATTTTACCATATTAGGCATGGAGATTATGAAACTGACCAAAACAAAATGATAAGAATTTATGTAAATACACACAGGCAAAATGTAGCAGCTTTAGTATGTGAATTTATTAATAGGATGGACAAAGGTTCTTACTATGTTAAGTTTTTAGCAGATCAAGAAATGGAAAGTGGAAATAGACTCGAAAAATTAGTTTTTTATATAAATATGGAACAGATAAACTCAGTAATACAAACAATGTTACAGATAAAAAAAGAAAAACCATATTTATTATATGGATCAGAAATAACAAATCCTTTTATAGAAACAATAGAAGGATTTATGAATTATGCATCTAATCCAACTCAACCTTATAAAGATATGAGAGGAAGGCTCATAACAGAAAAAGGTTCTTACAACAAATATTTGAGTATGGCATTAGAAGAGAGTGTAAGAGAAGCAGTAATAGAAACGTCTTTAAGAGATATTTACTTTGCAAAACAGATAAATGGAAACATAGAGGATATGAGAGAATACAAAAAATTTTATACCGATTTAAAAAAACAAAAAGAAGTAGAATTGTTGCAAAGAGTAAAACAAAATTTGCGTTTATTACAGAGTAGAAATCCAGATTTAAAAATAAAGGGCTTAGAAGAAATAAGAAATGGAAATATAGCAAGAGGAGAATAAAAAATGTATGATAATTGGGAAGATTTAGAAAAAAGCATTGTAGGATGCAAAAAATGTAAATTATGTCAAAATAGAAAAAATATCGTGTTTGGAACGGGAAATAAACAAGCAGATGTCATGTTTATTGGAGAAGGACCGGGAGCAGATGAAGATACCCAAGGAATTCCATTTGTAGGAAAAGCAGGAAAACTAATGGATAAAGCATTTCAAGGAATTGGTATTTCCAGAGAAGAAGTATATATTGCTAATATTGTAAAATGTAGACCTCCATCTAATCGTGTGCCAGAAGCGGACGAGGCACAAGCTTGCTTAGATTATTTGCGTAATCAAGTTATTTTAGTAAAGCCAAAAATTATTGTTTTATTGGGAAGTACCGCATTAAAAAATATCTTAGGAAAAGACTATGGTATCACCAATAGTAGAGGAGAATGGATAGAATTTAGAGGAATATCTTATATGCCTACTTGGCATCCTGCAGCATTATTAAGAGATGAAACAAAGAAAATAGACTTTTGGAAAGATTTAAAAGAAGTAAAAAAACGAATGGATGTATTATAATAGATAGTCAAATGGATTGACAAAGATAGAAAGTGTGAGTACAATTACAAGGAAAAGGAGACGAAAAAATGAACCAAGAAATACAAGAAAAAGCAAATTATTGTTTAAATTGCAAAACAAAACCATGTCAAAAGGGGTGTCCTTTGGAAAACGATATTCCTTCCTTTATTAATTGTATTAAAAAGGGAGAATATAAAGAAGCATACCAAATATTGTCTAAAACTTCTATGTTACAACCAATTTGTGGTAGAATTTGTCCTCATGAAAGCCAATGTCAAGGTTCTTGCATTAGAGGAATAAAAGGAGAACCTACTAGTATTGGAGAATTAGAAGCATTTGTAGCAGATATAGCTTTAAAAGAAGGATATGCCTTTTCCGATGAAAAGATAGAGAAAAAGAACAAAAAAGTAGCCGTTGTAGGAGGAGGTCCAGCAGGACTTACTTGTGCAGGATTTTTAGCAAGAATGGGTTATGAAGTAAGTATCTACGAAAAATACAATTACTTAGGAGGAATTATACAACATGGTATACCAACTTTTCGTTTAGACAGAGAAATTGTGGAAAAAACTATCCAAAAAGTTTTGGACTTAGGTGTGCAAGTATATTATGGAAAAGAATTAGGAAAGAATCTAATGTTAGAGCAATTAAAGAAAGAATATGATGCTATTTTCTTAGGCGTAGGAGCCAATGTGTCTAGTAAAATGGGAATAGAAGGAGAAAACTTGCAAGGTGTTTATGGAGGAAATGAATTATTAGAATATCAGCTTCATCCAGACTATGCTGGCAAAAAAATAGCAGTTATCGGTGGCGGAAATGTAGCCATGGATTGTGCAAGAACAATAAAGCGATTAGGAGCAAAAGAGGTAGTCGTTATTTACAGAAGGGCAGAAGAACAAATGCCAGCAGAAAGAAAAGAAATACAAGAGGCAAAAGAGGAAGGTGTAAAGTTTCTATTTTTGCACAATATTGTAAAAGTTTTGCCAGATAGTAACGGAGAAAAAGTAAATAAAATAGAATGTATTAGGACCCAATTAGTGCAAAAAGAAGGAGATAGTAGACCAAGTCCTGTAGATATAGAAGGTAGTAATGAAATCATGGATATGGATTATGTAGTAATGGCAATTGGATCTAAGCCAGAAGAAAAAATCATGCAAACATTACCTGTAGAAAAGAGCAAAAAAGGCTATATCACAGTAAACGAAAATTATCAAACAACAGAAAAAGGAATTTTTGCAGGAGGAGACATTACTGGACAAAAGGCAACAGTAGCATGGGCAGCAAGAGCAGGCAGAAAAGCAGCAGAAGCAATTCATGAATATTTATCATAGGCGTATAGACGAGGAATAAGATACAAAAAAATATAGCAAAGAAAAATTATTGCTATATTTTTTCATTTTCTGCTTCTTTGCCTTTCCATAGAGCAGAAAATTTTTGCCAAAGGATAGAAAAGAAATTTCTATTATAAGGAACCAAATTAGCAGTAGTTCCAGTTAATTTGGCTTCTTTTTCTTCTAGTTTTGCCATAGCATCAATGTAAAAGGTATTAAAGAAAGTATCATCTTGCAGTGTTCCAATAAAATCTTTATAACCATAAAGCTGTTTTCTAAAAGTTTCTATTTCATAAACAGAATGTATATTTTCCAAATAATGTTCAAAATAAGAAGATAAAATTAATTTCTGTGTAGCAATATAAGTATCTGTTATCTTTTTCTTAGAAGAACCAATGCCATAGGCATATTTTACAATTTGCTTTTCAGAAAGAGAATCATCCTTTACCTTGTTAGAATATTGTACAATTTTTTCTTCAGCATATAAAATTTTGTCAAAATTATCTTGTATGGTATAAAAATTTCGTTCCCCTAATAGATAAATCAATTTTGCTTTTAATTTATCATTGCTACCCAAAGTACTGTCTACTAAAAGTGGTTCTCCTACTAAATAAACAATTTGAGACATTAAATTACAAAGCAATGGATAACAATTAGGACTATTACTAGAAAAAGTAATGCCATAATATTTTACAGTTTCTACTTCAGTTTTTAATGCTCTAGAAGCTAAATATTGTACAGCACCCTCATTAAGTCCCATACCATAAACCTTAAAGTTTGTAAAATCGCATAATCCTAAACGATATAAAACATTTTTTTTATCTTTTAACTCCTGCAAATGATGAATAAATTCATGAACTGCATAAGTTTGCATTTCTTCTATGGATAATCCTTCTCTAAAATAAATAGAAGAATTCTTATAAAAATAATTTGCCTCTGCCATACCTGATGGCATAGTAGCAATATACATAGGAATGCGAGAAATTTTAATAAATAAATCGTTATATTTTAAGCCATAAAAAAGAAAAGTAGAAGAAAGACGCTCTGCTACAAATTTAGCAATAAGTACGGCAGATAAGGTATCTACTTCTTTTATTACTTGAATTCCATCTTTTTTTAAATCATTTTCTATACTCATAAAGTATCTTCTCCTTAGTAAACTATCCATTGATACATTTCTATTATAGCGCAAAGAAGTACAAGAAAGAATAACAAAAACATTAAAGTTGTATTACAGTTTTGTGACAGTGTCCCAGAATTGTCAGAGATAAGTGAGACATTCAAAAATAATGCCTGAAAAACATTGCTAAAAAAATACCACTTTGATATAATGCAAGTAGCATGAGGAGAAAGACAAGTACATATATAGATAGAGGATGGAAGTAAGAGCATACTTTGATCCGCATCTAATAAGGAGGAATGAGAAGAAAAATGGAAGAAAAAATGAATTGTATGGATAAGAAGGTAAGAGAAGAGACGAAAGAAATTTTAAAAAAATATCCACCTGAGAAGGATAGACTCATTGGAATATTAAATGATGTGCAAGAAAAATATGGATACATTCCAAAACAGGCACAGCTAACAATATCAGAACATTTAAATATACCTATGGCAGAAATTTATGGAGTTATCACATTTTATTCTCGTTTTACATTGCAACCAAAAGGAAAATACAACATATCTATTTGTTTAGGCACAGCTTGTTTTGTAAAAGGTTCCCAGAGTTTACTAGATAGAGCGAAAGAAAGATTAGGAATAGAATCAGGAGAAGTCACACCAGATGGAAAATTTTCTATAGACGAGGTACGTTGTGTAGGAGCTTGCGGACTAGCACCAGTATTTATGGTAAATGAAGAAGTGTATGGAAAAGCAACCGTAAAGCAACTAGACGAAGTGATAGATAAGTATCAAAAAGAAAATTAAGAAATGTGAACACATGCCAAAAAAACAACCTTTTTGTTAGATGTTCACAAAGAGAGGAGTAAAAATGGGTAAGAAATCAATACAAGAAATAGAAGAAATAAGAAGTCAGAAAAGGCAAGAACTAGAATTACGTGTGAATACAAAAGCAGATACGAGAGAAAAACATATTTTAGTATGCCATGGTACTGGTTGTACTTCTTCTAAATCACCAAAGATTATAGAGAATTTTAGAAAGATTTTAGAAGAAAAGAAAATAGAAAATGTACGTGTTATTCAAACGGGATGTTTTGGTCTTTGTGCCAAGGGGCCTATTGTGATTATTAGACCAGAGGATACTTTCTATGCACAAGTAAAGCCAGAAGATTGTGAAGAAATCATTCAAAGCCATATTGTAGAGGGAAAAACGGTAGAGAGATTGCTTTGCAAAGATATCGATGGAACTATTGTAAATAGACTAGATGAATTAAATTTCTATAAAAAGCAAAAAAGAATTGCATTAAAAAATTGTGGAGTGATTGATCCAGAAAATATAGACGAATATATTGCCTTTGACGGATATAAAGCACTTTACCAAGTATTAACAACCATGTCACAAGATGAAGTGATAGACGAAATCAGCAAGTCTGGTTTGAGAGGACGTGGAGGAGCAGGTTTTCCAACGGGTAAGAAATGGTCTTTTGCAAAACAAAATGAAGCAGACCAAAAGTATGTTATTTGTAATGCAGATGAAGGGGATCCAGGAGCTTTTATGGATAGGAGTATTTTGGAAGGAGACCCTCATAGCGTACTAGAGGCAATGGCAATTGCGGGCTATAGTATCGGTGCAACACAAGGATATATTTACGTAAGAGCAGAATACCCTATTGCAGTGCAAAGATTAAAAGTGGCGATAGATCAAGCAAGAGACTATGGATTATTAGGAAAAGATATTCTAGGAACAGGCTTTGATTTTGATATTGATATCCGTTTAGGTGCAGGAGCTTTCGTATGTGGAGAGGAAACAGCTTTATTAGAGTCTATAGAAGGTAGACGTGGTCAGCCAAGAGTAAAGCCACCATACCCAGCCAATAAAGGTCTTTTTGGAAAACCAACTATTATTAATAACGTAGAAACCCTTGCCAATGTAACTAGAATTATTTTAAATGGAGCAGAATGGTATGCTTCTATTGGTACAGAAAAATCAAAGGGAACGAAGGTATTTGCTTTAGGAGGAAATGTAAACAATGTAGGCTTAGTAGAAGTACCAATGGGAACCACTTTAAGAGAGATTGTATTTGATATAGGCGGAGGAATTCCAAATGGTAGAAAATTTAAAGCAGCCCAAACCGGAGGACCATCTGGAGGATGTATACCAGCAGAACATTTAGATACGCCAATTGATTATGAATCTTTAACAGAGATTGGTTCTATGATGGGATCTGGAGGATTAATTGTAATGGATGAAACCAAATGTATGGTAGACATTGCAAGGTTTTATTTAGACTTTACAGTAAGTGAGAGCTGTGGTAAATGTACACCATGTAGAATCGGAACGAAAAGAATGTTGGAAATATTAGAGAGAATGTGTGAACGGAAAAGCAGAGCCAGACGATTTAAACAAATTAGAAAGATTAGCTAATAATATAAAGAAATCCGCTATTTGTGGATTAGGACAAACAGCGCCAAATCCAGTACTTAGTACTTTAAAATATTTTAGAGAGGAATATGTAGAGCACGTATCCTATAACAAATGCCGAGCAGGTTATTGTAGAGCTTTATGCAATTTAGTTATCAATCCAGAAAAATGTAGAGGTTGTGGAATCTGCAAGAGAAATTGCCCAGTAGGAGCGATTAGTGGAGAAGTAAAAATGCCACATGAAATTAATCAAAAAATTTGTATAAAATGTGGTACTTGTGCAGATAAATGTCCATTCCATGCTATTGAAAAACAAACTATATAGAATAAAGAATGGGAAAGATATTGTGACTATCAAGGTTTATAGGTAACCTTTTAAAAACCTAAATATGTGATACAAGGATTGTGAAAAAATGGTAAAATTAGTAATTGATAATAAACCAGTAGAAGTAGAAGAAGGAACTACAATATTAGAGGCTGCTAGGCAAAACGGAATTGATATTCCAACACTATGTTTTTTAAAAGACATTAACGAAGTAGGAGATTGCAGAATGTGTATTGTAGAAGTAGAAGGAAGAAAAGGTTTTGCTACTTCTTGCATTCAAACGGTAGAGGAAGGAATGGTAGTAAAAACACATTCGCCAGAAATATTAGAAGCTAGAAAAACAATATTGGACTTAATCTTATCCAATCACCATAAAGATTGTTTAACCTGCAGCCGTTCTGGTAATTGCGAATTGCAAGCACTTTCTATTAAATTTAATGTGCAAAAGGTAGAATACGAAGGAGAAATGAGTAAACACAAAATAGATGATAAATCACCAGCTATTGTAAGGGATTTTAATAAATGTATCTTGTGTAGAAGATGTGTAGCTACTTGTAAAAATGTGCAAGAGATAGGTGCCATAGATTGTATAGAAAGAGGATTTTCTTCTTGCATCTCTACTACCTACGACCATAGTTTAAATGATGTAGATTGTACTTTCTGTGGACAATGTATCGAAAGTTGTCCAACAGGAGCATTAAGAGAAAAAGAATATATTGATGAAGTGTGGGAAAAATTAAAAGATGAATCTACTTATGTAGTAGTACAAACAGCACCAGCAGTAAGAGTTGCATTAGGAGAAGAATTTGGATATCCAATAGGAACCAATGTAAAAGGAAAAATGGTAACAGCACTAAAAAATATGGGATTTGATAAAGTATTTGATACTAATACAGGTGCCGATTTTACTATTATGGAAGAGGCCAATGAGTTTATAGAAAGAGTAAAAAATAAGGGAACACTTCCTATGATTACCTCTTGTAGTCCAGGTTGGGTACGCTTTGCAGAGAAAAATTACCCAGAACTATTAGACCATTTATCTACTTGTAAATCACCACATCAAATGTTTGGAGCGATTATCAAGTCCTATTTAGCACAAAAAGAAGGAATAGCACCACACAAAATATGTACAGTATCTGTTATGCCATGTATTGCCAAAAAATATGAAGCTTCACGAGAAGAGATGGAAGTAGATGGCAACCGAGATGTAGATTATGTGATTACGACAAGAGAATTGTCCAGAATGATTAGACAGGCAAATATCAGCTTTAGAGAATTAGAAGATAGTGATTTTGACGACCCAATGGGAGAAGCAACAGGTGCAGGAGCCATATTTGGAACAACAGGTGGTGTTATGGAAGCGGCATTAAGAACAGCAGCAGATACCTTAGAAGGTAAAAATCTAGAAAAATTAGAATATACACAAGTAAGAGGAGAAAAAGGCATTAAAAGAGCAGAGCTAAGTTTAGGAGGTACGCCAATAAAAGTAGTAGTGGCCAGCGGATTAAGTAATGCAAGAAAAATTATGGAAGAAATCAAAAATGGAACAGCAGACTATCAATTTGTAGAAATTATGGCATGCCCAGGTGGATGTGTTATGGGGGGAGGACAGCCAATTAAAAGCTCTAAAATACGTTCTGCAGTAGATGTTAGAAAATTAAGAGCAGATAGCTTGTATAGCATAGATGAAGCAAGTACCATACGTAAATCCCATGAAAATCCAGCTATTCAAAAAATATATCAAGAATTTTTAGAAAAACCAGGAAGCCATAAAGCGCATAAATATTTACATACCCATTATACAGCAAAAGAAAAATACGAAATTTAGCAAAAATTTAAAATATAAATGTAAAAAGGGGCAGGTCTGTTTGGCAGATGTTCACATTGGAATAGTATAAAAATAGGAAGAATAGGAAAAAATAAGGAAGAAAGGAGAAGAGAAAATATGAGTATCAAAAAAGGGAAAATTGTATTAGTAGGAACAGGTTTTGTAGGAATGAGCATGGCATATTCTATGCTAAATAGAGGAGGCATTAATGAGCTTGTTTTAGTAGATATAGACAAAGATAAAACGATAGGAGAAGAAATGGATTTATCCCATGGACTTCCTTTTGCTCCACAAAAAATGACAATTAAAGCAGGAGATTATGCAGATTGCAAAGATGCAGAGATTGTAGTAATAACTGCAGGTGTAGCACAAAAACAAGGAGGGCAAACTAGATTAGAACTTGCTGAGGTAAATGCAAAAATTATGAAGCAAATTACACAAAGTATTATGGCAAGTGGATTTGATGGAATTATTATCGTGGCAAGTAACCCTGTAGATTTAATGACCTATGTGGTAGCAAAAGTATCTGGGCTTCCTAAAAATAGAGTATTTGGCTCTGGAACAGTTTTAGATACAGCAAGATTACGTTATTTATTAGCAGATTACTTTAAGGTATCTAGTAAAAACGTGCATGCCTACATTTTAGGAGAACATGGAGATTCTTCTTTTGTACCATGGAAACATACCTATGTAGGATGTAAAAAAATTGTAGATATTATGAAAGATAATGGACATCCAATGGAAGATTTGCAAAAGATACATGAAGGAGTGGTCAATGCTGCTTATGAAATTATAGAGAAGAAAAAAGCCACTTATTATGGTATAGGAATGGCATTAAATCGTCTTACAAGAGCTATTTTAGATGATGAGAATGCAGTTCTTACCGTTTCTACTTATTTGGAAAATGGAAAATATGGACAAGATGATATTTACATTGGTGTACCAGCAATTATCAATAAAAGCGGTGTAAGAGAATTATTAGAATTAGATTTAGACGAAAAAGAGCAAGCAAAATTAGATGAAAGTTGCAGAATTATTAAAGAGATGAGAAAAAATTCGATTGATAAATTGATAGAATAGGAAAATTTCGACAAAACTATTGACATATGTTATGTGAATGTGTATAATAAAAATGTAACTCGTAAACATTAGTCTCAGATGAGGAGGTAATGATATGTTAAATCAAATCATTATTACTCGGAACAATGGAGTTGTTATATTAACGGCTTCAGATGATGAAGAAGTTGTCGTTAAGATAACGGAAGAACAACTTGAAGACTTAGTAAATAAGTCTGGATGTACAGAAGAAGAAATTGGAGAGTTGCTAGTTCTGATAGAACAGCAACGGATGGATAACAACTTGATAGACGGCAGAAAGCGATTAAAAAGGGTAAGAATTGAAAATATACAATCAAAATTAGCAGAAATTTTAAATCGTTTTTCTATCGACAAAGTCTCGGAAGCTTTTTCAGACATGAAGTTTTCAGATATTCAAGAGATATTCAAATCTGACAATCCATGTTTGGAATTTGAAATGAGAGCATGAAAGAAGAGGGAGCGGAAATCTTTAAATGATTTCCGCTCCCTTTATCCTTTATCTTATCTAACAACAATATTGTAAATTTTGTTTTTTACATAAATTTCTTTCACAATAGTTTTATCTTGTAATAAATCATTTACTGTTTCGTTGTTATGCACAATTTCTTTGGCAGTAGATTCTTCTGCATCCATAGGCACTTTAACAGTAGCTTTTAGTTTTCCATTGAATTGAACAGGAAGTTCTATTTCATCATCTATGGTTTTAGCTTCGTCATAAGTAGGCCATGGAGTTTCAGCAATCGTTTTGCTCTCACCTAATTTTTCGTTTAACTCTTCTGTCATATGAGGAGCAAAAGGATTTAGTAATTGTAAAAATGTTTTAAACTCTGCTTTATTAATTCTTTTTGCTTTGTAGAATTCATTTACCATTGTCATAAACGTAGAAACTGCAGTATTAAATTTCATTTCTTCAATATCAGAAGAAACTTTTTTAATAGCTTTATGCATCATTTTTTCAAATTCTGGAGAATAGCTATCTCCCTCTACTAAAAATTCTTGCATGTTCCAAACTCTATCTAAGAACTTACCACAACCACGAATACTTTCCATAGACCATGGAGCTGTTTGGTCAAATGGACCCATAAACATTTCATATACTCTAAAGGTATCAGCACCAAAGTCTCTTACAATGTCATCTGGGTTAATAACATTTCCTTTCGATTTCGACATTTTTTCTCCATTAGCACCTAAAATCATACCATGAGAAGTACGTTTTTGATAAGGTTCTTTTGTAGGAACAACGCCAATATCATATAAGAATTTGTGCCAGAAACGAGAGTATAATAAATGAAGTGTAGTATGTTCCATACCACCATTATACCAATCTACTGGACTCCAATAGTTAAGTGCTTCTTTAGAAGCAAGTGCTTTATCGTTGTGTGGATCCATATAACGTAAGAAATACCAAGAAGAACCAGCCCATTGAGGCATTGTATCTGTTTCTCTTTTAGCATTTCCACCACAATGAGGGCAAGTAGTATTTACCCATTCGGTGTGCTTTGCAAGAGGAGATTCTCCGTTTTCGCCAGGTTCATAATCTTCAATGTCAGGTAGTGTTAAAGGTAATTCCTCTTCTGGAAGAGGAACCCATCCACATTTTTCACAATATACCATTGGAATTGGTTCACCCCAATAACGTTGTCTTGAAAATACCCAATCACGAAGTTTGTAATTTACCTTTTTCACACCAATATGATTTTCCTCTAAATAGGAAATCATTTTTTTCTTAGCTTCTTCTACAGATAAATCATTTAAAAATCCAGAATTGATTAAGATTCCAGTTTCTACATCGATGAAAGGTTCTTTATCTAAATCACAAACCACATCATCTGAAAATCCTTTAATAACTTGTTTCATCGGTATATCAAATTTTTTCGCAAATTCATAATCTCTTGTATCATGTGCAGGT
Organism: uncultured Clostridiaceae bacterium; assembly: GCA_946493085.1. Taxonomy (GTDB): domain Bacteria; phylum Bacillota; class Clostridia; order TANB77; family CAG-508; genus UMGS1663. The sequence goes on along the minus strand of CAMMAC010000010.1, from coordinate 16,432 downwards.
ACAGCCATAATAGCACCGGTACCATAAGTAATTAATACATAGTCAGAAACCCAAACTGGAATTTCTTCCTTGGTAATAGGATTTATTGCCATAATTCCCCTAATTGGCACACCTGTTTTTTCTTTATTTAATTCTGACCTTTCAAAATCAGATTTTAAAGATGCTTTTCTTTGATATTCCTTTATTTCATCCATGTTGGTAATTTTATCCGCTAATTTTTCAATCATAGGATGTTCTGGTGCAACAACCATATAGGTAGCACCAAATAAAGTATCTGGTCTTGTCGTATAAACTACTAAATTCTCTGTAGAATTTGCAATAGGGAAAGTTACTTCAGCACCTTCACTACGACCAATCCAATTTTTTTGTTGGATTTTAATTTTTTCTAAGTAATCTACCTCATCTAAATCGTCAATCAATCTTTGTGCATATTCTGTAATTTTAAGCATCCATTGACTTTTTTCTTTTTGTACAACTGGACTACCACATCTTTCACAAACCCCATTCACTACTTCTTCATTAGCAAGTCCTACTTTACAACCTGTACAAAAATTAATTGGCATAGTTGTTTTATAAGCTAGTCCATGTTTAAATAATTGGATAAAAATCCATTGTGTCCATTTATAATATTCTGGATCTGTGGTGTTGATGGCCCTAGACCAGTCAAAAGAAAATCCTAACGCTTTTAATTGCTCTGTAAAATGAGCAATATTTTTTTCCGTAGTAATTCTAGGATGAACATGATTTTTAATTGCATAGTTTTCAGCTGGAAGTCCGAAAGCATCAAATCCAATTGGATACAGTACGTTATATCCTTGCATTCTTTTCTTTCTAGCAATGATATCCAATGCTGTGTAACTTCTAGGATGTCCTACATGGAGCCCTTGTCCAGAAGGATATGGAAATTCAATTAAACCATACCATTTTTCCTTAGAGTAATCATCGCTGGCATTGAAAGTACCTTCACTGTACCATTTGTTTTGCCATTTCTTTTCCACTTCTGTAAAATTGTAAGCCATTTTTATCATCCTTTCTTTTTTCTTTGTTTTCCAAAAATAGGATAAACATAGCGTTATTATACAACAAGAAAGCAAAAAAAGAAAGAGAAAATGAAAAGAAAATAAAAAACTTGCTTATCTACCTAATTTATGATACTATACACTATGTAACTTTACATAGTGTAAATTAGGAGGAAGCAGAATGAAAAATGAAATGATAACTAGTTACACATTGGATACTCGGAAAGAGCTGGATGAACCACTTCATGAGTATTTCATCTGTAATTGTGTAACATGCGATAGGCATGAGCACAAATTATTAAAGGATGCAGGAACGAGTAAAAGGCAGCTAGAAAACGGAAGATGGAGCAAAGAAACAAGTTGCGATGTTTTTGAAATAACTTGTTCGTTGGATAGAGAGCAGAAAGGTTACGTTTTCAGTATTTACGAAAGGTTAGAGCCAGCTTTTTGCCCAATGCATCCGAATAATCAAGTATATGAAAGAAAAGCAAGGAAAGAAAAAACTAGTTTGGTGAAAAAAATTTTTCCATTTTTCAAAGCTTAAAATGAAAAAGCAGGATTAGGGTATATATGGTATGTGTAATAAACTCTAAACCTGCTTTTTCTATAAAAATCCTCTTGTAAAAAAGAGAAAAATATGGTATCTTAATATTAGGAAAAAAGAAAGGTTAAAAATGGTGAAGAAATGAGAATACAGCTTGTAGAAAAAATAAAATATCAGGAAATCCTATTGTAAGAGGAGTCTATTTTTCACGATTTTTAATTAAGGAATAAGATTCTTTCTTTAAATGGGATTAAAGGAGGAATTTTTTTATGGAAAAAATAATAGGAAGAAATATAAAAAAATCTTTTGGGGATAGATTATTATTTTCTATTCCGGAATTAAAAATAGAAGAGAATGAAAAAGTAGGAATTGTAGGCAATAATGGAACAGGTAAAACTACTTTCTTAAACATCATAGCAGGAAAAGAGAGTGTAGACAAGGGAAAAATAGAGGTAAATGGTAGTGTTAGCTATATGAAACAATTTGATATAGTGCCAACATCCTATTTAAGCGGTGGAGAAAAAACAAATCAGAGATTGTATGAAACTTTGAGGCAAAATGCTTCCATTTTGATATTAGACGAACCTACCAATCACTTAGATATACAAAAAATAAAATTATTAGAAGAGAGACTAAAAAAATACAAAGGAACTCTTCTTATCGTATCGCATGATAGAAAACTATTGGATGCCATTTGTACATCCATATTAGAAATAGATAGGCAACAAATCAAAAAATATAAAGGGAATTATACGGCTTATCAGACACAAAAACAGGAAGAAATTTTAAGAAAACAAAGGGAGTATGAGCAATATGTAGAAGAAAGAAATAGACTGGAAAGAAGCATCAAAGAAACTAAAAATAGTGCTAGTAAAGTCAAAAAAGCACCTAGTAGAATGGGAAACTCCGAAGCAAGACTTCATAAAAGAGCAGCAGAAGAGAAAAAAGAAAAAGTAGAAAGACATAGTAAGGCACTAGCGACGAGACTTGAAAAATTAGAGAAAAAAGAGAAAGTGGTAGAATTCCCTCCTATCATTATGAAGATGCCTAAAGAAGGAGAATGCAAAAGTAAATATCTGATTACAGCAGACCATATTACAGTATCTTTTGGACAAAAAATTATTTTAGAGGATGTTTCTTTTCAAGTAGAAAATAAAGAAAAATTGGCATTTGTAGGAGCAAATGGAACGGGAAAAACCACTCTTTTTCGCATGATAAAAGAAAAAGCAGAAAAAATAAAAATAAATCCACAAGTGAGACTAGGGTATTACAGTCAAGAATTGGATGGCTTGCAGAAGCAAAAAACAATTTTGCAAAATGTACTAGAAGATTCTATTCAAAATGAAATAACGGTTAGAAATGTTTTAGCAAGGTTGCTATTTCAAGGAGATAGCGTACATAAAAAAGTAGAAGATTTAAGTGGTGGAGAAAAAGCAAAAGTAGCCATTGCTAAATTATTAGTTTCTGATAGTAATGTATTATTGCTAGATGAACCTACTAACTTTTTAGATATTCCGTCTCTAGAAGCATTGGAGAATTTAATACAAAATTTCTGTGGAACAGTTGTGTTTTCCACACATGATAGACAATTTGTGGAAAAAATAGCAACAAGAGTGTATGAGATAGAAGATAAAAAGATAAAAGAAGTAGAAAAAGAGAAAACTACAGAAAAGAAAAGCAAGAATGAAAATGAGCTATTATTATTAAAAATGAAAATGGCAGAGATAAGTTCTAAAATAGCATTTGAAAAAGAGGAAAAGGTAAAGGTGGAATTGGAGAAAAAATATCGAGAAATACAAGAAAAATGTCAAAATATGGAGTAAAATAATGGGAAAAATAGTAACATAATATTTGACAAAATGATAAAAATATGGTACAATTATTTTATTGCACTATAGTAGAAGTTTCAAAGAAACAGGCAGGAGGAAAAAATGAGCAAAAAAGAAAAAGCACGGAATCTGATTTTGAAAGAAGTCGAAGCTAAAAAGAAAGTAGACTTCTTCCTTGGAAGTTCCTTGAGGGAGATTCCAACCGAAGAAAACAATGCATCCGTAATAGGAATGTATTGTGGAAATGTGGAAGAAGCAAACGGTATTCTACATTTCCTGGAAAATACTTTCTCAGGGAAAGCATTTGAGGTGGAGGAAATTCCTGTAGAGTCTCCAAAGGGAGACTATTTAAAGGGACTTAGCGTGGTTCTGTGCTAAATCCTCAAAAAACAAGAAATGCATGCATCCGGCAATTGGAGGGTGCATTTTTTGTGCAAAAAATGTCGACCTTTTCAGTCTTGACTTTTTGCCATATTTTTATATAATAAAGAGGAATTATATAAAGAAGGGAAGAGTGTGTATGGCAGAGTATAGTGAAGAAGAAAAGCAAAAAGTACAAAGCATGATAGATGATTTAGTGGCAAAGGCAAAAGTGGCAGAAGAAGAATATCTAAAGCTTGACCAAGAGCAAGTAAATTCCATTGTAAAAGCAATGGCAATGGCAGGCTTAGAGCATCATATGGAACTTGCAAAACTTGCCGTAGAAGAAACAGGAAGAGGAATTTACGAAGATAAAATTACAAAGAATATGTTTGCAACAGAATATATTTATCATAGCATTAAATATGATAAAACAGTCGGCATAATTGGAGAAAACGAAGAAGAAGGATATTGCGAAATTGCAGAACCTGTTGGCATTATTGCAGGGGTTACACCAGTAACCAATCCTACTTCCACTACTATGTTTAAATCGTTAATTGCAGCAAAAACAAGAAATGTTATTATATTTGGATTCCATCCATCTGCACAAAAATGTAGTACGAGAGCAGCGCAGATTCTAAGAGAAGCGGCTGTAAAGGCGGGTGCACCAGAAAACTGTATTTTATGGATAGAAGAGCCATCTATTTTAGCAACGAATACCTTAATGCATCATCCGGGAGTAAACCTTATTTTAGCTACTGGTGGAACTGGTATGGTAAAGGCAGCTTATTCTTGTGGAAAACCAGCTTTAGGAGTAGGCCCAGGAAATGTTCCTTGCTATATCGATAAAACTGCAAAATTAAAAACCTCTGTGAATGATTTAGTAATGTCTAAATCCTTTGATAATGGTATGATATGTGCTTCTGAACAGTCTGTTATTGTAGATAGAGAAATTCATGAAGAATTTGAAGATTTAATGAAAAAAGCAGGTTGTTATTTCTTAAGCCAAGAAGAAACAGATAAACTAAGAAGTAGCATGTTTATTTCAAAAGAAGGAAATAGCTGTGCTTTAAATAATGATATAGTAGGAAAGAGTCCTTATCTCATTGCAAAAGGAGCAGGAATAGAGGTTCCTGAAGATACAAAAGTATTAGTATTACATGAAAATGGTGTAGGAATTGAATATCCATTTTCAAAAGAAAAATTAAGTCCAGTACTTGCTTACTATGTAGTAGAAAACGAAGACGAAGGAATAGAACTTGCAGAAAAATTAATTGAATTTGGTGGCTTAGGACATTCTGCAGTGATTCATTCTGAAAATGAAGAAACCATTTTAAAATTTTCTGAAAAAGTAAAAGTAGGAAGAATTATTGTCAATTCTCCTTCTACACACGGAGCTATTGGAGATATTTATAACACCAATATGCCATCCTTAACATTAGGATGTGGAACTTTTGGAGGAAATTCTACAACAGCGAATGTGTCTAGTGTCAACTTAATTAATGTAAAAAGAGTAGCAAAGAGGAGGGTTAATATGCAGTGGTTTAAGGTACCAGATAAAATTTATTTTGAAGCAGGCTCTATTCAATACCTAGAAAAAATGCCTAATATTTCAAGAGCCTTTATTGTAACAGATCCAGGAATGGTAAGTTTAGGATATGTAGATAAAGTATTATATCATCTTAGAAAAAGAGAACAATATGTGCATTCCGAAATCTTTTCTGATGTAGAATCAGATCCATCTTTTACAACCATCAAAAGAGGTGTAGCATTAATGGATGAATTTAAGCCAGATGTCATTATTGCATTAGGTGGAGGAAGTGCTATTGATGCAGCAAAAGGAATGTGGCTATTTTATGAGCATCCAGATGCCGATATAGAAGGCATGAAATTAAAATTTATGGATATTCGTAAACGTACTTATAAATTCCCTACCTTAGGAACAAAAGCAAAAATGGTGGCTATTCCAACCACTTCTGGAACAGGTTCAGAAGTAACCTCTTTTGCCGTTATTTCCGATAAAGAAAAAAATAGAAAATATCCATTAGCAGATTATGAGCTAACACCAGATGTAGCCATTATAGACCCAGATTTAGTAATGAGCCTTCCACCAAAAATTACAGCAGATACAGGAATGGACGTATTAACCCATGCTATTGAAGCATATGTTTCTAATATGGCATCTGACTATACAGATGGTTTAGCAGAAAAAGCAATAGAACTAGTATTCCATTATTTAAGAGAAGCTTACAAAAATGGAAGCAATAGAGAAGCAAGAGAAAAAATGCATAATGCAAGTACCATCGCAGGAATGGCGTTTACCAATGCATTTTTAGGAATTAACCACTCACTTGCCCATAAAATCGGAGCAGAATTCCATTTAGCACATGGTAGAATTAATGCAATTCTATTACCATATGTGATAAGATATAATGCAAGTAGACCAACAAAATTTGTATCTTTCCCTAAATATGAATACTTTATAGCAGATCAAAAATATGCAGATATTGCAAGAAGAATGGGATTTGCATGTAGCACAAAAGAAGAAGGAATTAATTTCTTAATAGAAGAAATACAAAAATTAAATAAAGACCTAGATATTCCAGCAACATTTAAAGAGCAAGGAATAGAAGAACAAGAATTCTTAGCAAAAGTAGATAGCTTAGCAGATAGAGCATTTGAAGACCAATGTACTACTGCTAACCCACGTGTACCATTAGTAGAAGAATTAAAACAAATTCTTTTAGATAGCTATTATGGAAAATAAGGAACTTTGCAATTTAGGGACGTTCCTTAAATTGCAAATGTCTAAAAGAATCAGACCTATTTAGCAAATATTCACACCAAAAAAGACTTGCGTAGCAGTACGCAAGTTTTTTTTGGAAATCACCAAGTTATACATCCAATTTAATGTGCACTTCTTTTAGCTGTTCTTTGGTAACTGTTCCAGGAGCAGACATCATTAAATCCTGTGCTTTGCTATTCATTGGAAAAGCAATGACATCACGGATGGTGTCTGAGTTTGTAAGTAGCATTAACATTCTATCAATACCAGGAGCAATACCAGCATGTGGAGGAGCTCCATATTGAAATGCATGAAATAATGCTGGAAACTTTTCTTCTATATGTGCTTGATTATACCCTGCAATTTCAAAGGCTTTTATCATAATTTCTGGGTCGTGGTTACGAACGGCTCCAGAAGAAAGTTCTACGCCATTGCATACAATATCATATTGATAAGCAACAATGTCTAAAGGATTTTGAGAAAGTAAAGCCTGCATTCCTCCTTGTGGCATAGAAAAAGGATTATGGTTGAAGGTTATTTTTCCATGTTCGTCTAATTCATACATTGGAAAATCTACAATCCAACAAAAAGCAAAACAATCTTCCTGAATTAAGCTTAAACGTTTTCCTAATTCTGTACGGATTTGACCTGCAAGGACATTTGCTCTGGCTTCTATATCTGCAATAAAAAAGATGGTATCATTTGCTTTTAAATGAGCAATTTCTATTAATTCTTGTTTCTTTTCTTGTGGTATAAATTTATCAATAGGACCTTTAAAACTTAAGTCCTCTTGTACTTCTAAATAGCCAAGTCCTGGCATACCAATAGACATAGCAAAATCTAACATTTTCTCATGAAAACCTTTTGACATTTGACCTTCTATTACAATGGCACGCACAGTTTTACCATGAAATGGTTTAAAACTACAAGCTCCAAAGAAATCTGTTACGTCTAAAATAACAAGAGGATTTCTTAAATCTGGCTTATCAGAACCGTATTTTAACATGGCATCCTTATACGAAATACGTGGAAAAGGATATTGCATGATTTTTTTATCAGAAAATTTTTGAAAAGTCTCATACATAACAGGCTCTATGGAAGCAAAAACATCTTCTTGACCTGCAAAACTCATTTCCATGTCTAATTGATAAAATTCACCAGGAGCACGGTCTGCTCTAGCGTCCTCGTCTCTAAAGCAAGGTGCAATTTGAAAATATTTATCTATACCGGATACCATAAGCAATTGTTTAAATTGTTGTGGAGCTTGTGGAAGTGCATAGAATTTTCCTGGGTGTAATCTACTAGGAACTAGATAGTCTCTTGCTCCCTCTGGGGAAGAACTAGTAAGAATAGGGGTTTGCACCTCTAAAAATCCTTGTGCAATCATTTGCTCACGTAAAAATTGAATTACTTTTGCTCTTAAAATTAAATTTTGTGTTAATTTTTCACTACGTAAATCTAAAAAGCGATATTGCAAACGTAAATCTTCTCTTACTTCTTGATTTGCATTTACCTCGAAAGGTAAGTTTTTCGTACGTTTCCCTACAATTTCAATTTTTTCAATAAAAATTTCTACAAGACCTGTTTTAATTTTCTCATTAATGGTTTCAGGGTCTCTTTTTCTAACAGTTCCTTCTACACAAACAGCAGATTGAATAGGAATGTGAGAGGCAAAATCTACCTCCTTAGAATCTCCGGAAGTAACAACTTGTGTAGTGCCATACATATCACGGATATCTAAGAAAACAACACCTCCTAAATCACGAATGGTTTGCACAAAACCAGCAATTTTCACTTTTTTACCAACATCTTCTAAAGAGATATCGTTACAAGTGTGGTCTTTCATTTTTGTCATAAAATTTCACTCCTTTCTTTAGAAAGGGACGAAAATGACAACAAAAAATCGTCCAACTGCATTTTCTGCAGGGACGAAATCATTTCCGCGGTGCCACCCTAACTTAGAAATTATATAGCCATATAATTTCCCACTTCATTCAAAATTGCTCCCATGTGTTAGTTTGCTACGTTTTTCTAAAAAGGCTCTCAGCGCATTCACCTTTACTCTCTGTCTAGCAACCTTTAGCAAGTCGTCATGTTCATCACAATATATAAAAATTACTATCTATTTTACCTATTTTATGCTAATTTGTCAAGAAATATGCAAAAAAATTTGATGAACATTAGGGACGTTCCTGAAAGTTCATCAAATTATAATTGACATAACAAATATAAAATGCTATAATTTTTAAGCTACTAAGAGAGGTATATACGCTTTATTTAAAACCAAACTGTAAGGGAATGGAGGAAGCACAAAAAGAAATTTCCAGTTATGTAAATAAAACTCCCAAAGAATTTGAATTTGTGGGCTATTCTAAAGGAGGTGTATTAATTGCAGGGTTGGACTTAAAGAAACCAACTAAAATGGCATTGGTTACACCAACCTTTGGCACTATTATGGGAGATGAAAGCAGGCTAAAAAGTTGCATTAAAACCTATACGCGCTTAGAAGAAAAAATTTCTGTATGGGAAAAAATGGAGTTGCAAGTATACGAGAAGCTCATTCATTTTCTGGGAAGTAGAAGACCAGTGGATTTAGATATATCACTAGAATCTGATTATTTAAAAAGAAAAAATTTTGATAGTTTGTGGAAACATCAGGTTTTGCTGGTAATAGCTGAATGCCCACAAGAAACCAACAACATAAGAGATTTTTTACTGAAACGCATAGGAAAATGTTTAGATTTAGATAAGAAAGGTGATGGAATTGTTTCTTTATCTAATCAACAGTTTTTACGCAGATACGCAGAAGAAGTGTTGCTGGTAGAAGCTACACATTCTACTGTACTCAATAAAGACGAAACATTGCTTAAAATAAAGTCGTTTTTCCGTTAAACTGTAATAAAGGATGCTACAACATAGAAAAATATCATGTTGTAGCATTCTTTGCAATTTTTTAGAAAACCATGTACAGATAAGGAAAAAAATGGTATAATAAATCATACGATTATAGTCATAAAAAAATTCTTCTAGAATAAAATAGAATAAAAGAAAAGTAAAAAGGGGGATTTTTTTATGGAATATACAAAAGATGTTATTTTTCCTATCCATTATACAAAGGACAAGGAAGAAAAGCGCAAATGGAAAAAGAGGACAAACACCTTTTTAGATGGAAAAAAGATAATTGTTTCAATATTTATATTAGTTGCATTTTTAATAGGAATAGACTTAATACTGATTAATAGTTTTATACAGCTATTTAGTGCAATTTAAACAAAAAAGTAAAGAAGGAATGAAAAAATGAAAATAGCAAATAATTGGAAAGATTATGAAATAATAGATATGGCAAATGGAGAAAAGTTGGAGAGATGGAAAGATATGGTTCTTATAAGACCGGATCCTCAAATTATTTGGCAAGAAAAGAGTTTCCCAGAAAAATGGAAAATAGCACATGCAAGATACCATAGAAGTAACACAGGTGGAGGAAATTGGGAGTATTATAAAAAAATGCCAGAAAGTTGGAAGGTGCAATATAAAGAGCTTACCTTTCAAATAAAGCCAATGGGATTTAAGCATACAGGATTATTTCCAGAACAAGCAGTAAATTGGGATTGGATGATGGAAAAAATACGAAAAGCACAAAGACCAATCAAGGTATTAAATCTTTTTGCATATACAGGAGGAGCCACAGTTGCTTGCTTAGCAGCAGGAGCTTCTGTATGCCATGTAGATAGTTCCAAGGGAATGGTAACTTGGGCAAAAGAAAATGTAACGGCATCTCATTTGCAAGATAAACCAGTAAGATATATAGTAGATGATGTAGTAAAATTCGTAAATAGAGAAATAAGAAGAGAAAATAAATATGATGCTATTATTATGGATCCTCCATCTTATGGAAGAGGAGCAGGAGGAGAAGTATGGAAGTTTGAAGAAAACATAGTTCCATTAGTAGAATTATGTGCTAAAGTATTATCAGAAAGTCCACTATTTTTCTTAATAAATTCCTATACAACAGGTATTTCTAGTATGGTTTTAGAAGATATATTAAGATTAAAAATATATCCAAAATATGCAGGAAAAATAGAACATGGAGAAATAGGGATTCCTATGAAAGATAGCAAATTAATTTTGCCTTGTGGAATTTATGGAAAATGGGAGAAATAAATGGAAAAATTAAATGTACTATATGAAGATAATCATGTGATAGTGGTAGAAAAGCCAGTAAATATTCCATCTCAAGCAGATAAAACGGGAGATGTGGATATGCTAAGTATAGCAAAACACTATCTAAAAGAGAAATATCAAAAGCCAGGAGAAGTATATTTAGGATTGATACACAGGTTAGATAGACCAGTAGGAGGTGTAATGGTATTTGCCAAAACTTCTAAAGCAGCAGCTAGGTTAAGTGAACAAGTAAGAACAAAACAATTTGAAAAGCAATATCTTGTAGTAGTGGATGGAAAAATAGATTCAGAAAAGGGAATACTGGAGGATTATCTTTTAAAAAATGAAAGAAACAATATCAGTAAAGTAGTAAAAGAGGGAACCAAAAATGCAAAATTGGCAAGTTTGGATTATGAGGTATTAAAATATGCAGAAGATATTCAGCTTTCTGTAGTAAAAGTAAATTTACACACCGGAAGGCATCATCAAATACGTGTGCAATTTGCGAGTAGAGGACATAGTCTTTATGCAGACCAAAAATATGGAACAAGGGGTAGAGGAAAACAAATTGCATTGTGGGCATATAAACTTTCCTTTTATCACCCTATATCCAAACAGAAATTAACATTTCAAGTTTTACCTAAGATGATAGGAACATGGAAAATATTAGAGGATATCAAGGAGGAGGTATATTAAATTATACCTTCTTTTTCTAACTCTAAAATAGAAATAAGTAGTAAGGATAAAAAACATTTTATGAAACAAGCAAAATTTTATATAAAATTTTTTTTATAAATTTTCATATAAGATTTTTAGGTTTTTGTAGAGAAAACAAAATTTGTGTCAAAAAAGGAATAGAATGCTAATCAGAGAAACGAAGAAGGGAAACAAAATGATAGAAAAATTTTGTGAATATCTAGTAGAACTGATTAGAAAACAAATGCCAGAAATGGATGACGATCAAGCAGCAGTGGTTCTTTATGGAATAGAAATTATTATTGGGGAAATACCTAAAATATTTTTAATGTTTATTACAGGATTTCTATTGGGATATTGGTGGCAAACACTAGCAGCATTTTTTCTAATATTACCATATAAAGTGTGTTCGGGGGGGTTTCATTTAAAAACACATATAGGATGCATTTTATGTACAAATATCATTTATTGTGGAAATGCAATTCTTAGTAGTTTAGTAGTTTTAACAGATAATATCAAATGGATATTGGTAACGATTACGGCAATACTAGGAATCCTATGTGTTACAAAATATGCACCAGCGGATACGGAAAATTTACCAATATTAACAAGAAAGGAAAGACATACTAAAAAAGCTCTATCTTATCTATTCTTGGGAATTAATTTAATAGCAGTAGTATTTGTACCAAATACAATTGTTTCTAATATTTTATTATTTGGTACAATTATACAAACTTTCTCTATTACAAAATTCGCATATAAAATAACAAAGAATCAATCGGGCTATGAATTATACTTAAGAGAGCAAGTAGCCAATCATTCATGATAATAATAAGTACAAGCCGGCAGTACTTTTATTATATAAAACTATATTTATAGGGGGAACAATTATGTTAAAATTATTAGCTAAAGTTGCAGAAAAGTATGCAAAATCAACAAATACAGCTTGCCTAGCATGGGGATTATTCCATCAACCAAAAATGCCAGCAAACTTAATTAAAAAAGATTAGTATAAACAAATACCAGTTGATTTATACAATATTTCCTAAAAAACAAGATAGATACAACCTATCTTGTTTTTTTATAAAATCTAATAATAAATTTCTAATTTTTGTGTAAAATATTTTTTTGTTATAGTAGTTTTTAAGTTTAATCTATTATTCTTTTTTAGCAGTTGTTTTATTTCCCATAAGCCTAGGCCAGTATTTCCCTTTTTAGTGGAAAAATTTTTCTCAAATATTTTTTCCGTGTTAATGCTTTTGTTAGCATAAGTATTAGAAATAATGATATATTGAATTGGATTGTGAGAATCTTTCTGAAAAATAACATTTATTAGTTTCTCATCACATTCAGAGGCAGCTTCGATAGCATTATCTAATAAAATTCCTAACATTCTGCTGAATTCATACATGTTTATTTGAAGAGTATTTAAATCAAATAAAACTTTTAAATCAATTTTAATACCTTTCTCGTCTGCTTTATGATATTTATTAGCAAGTAAAACATAGATAGAATGATTATTAATTACCTTTGGATTTAAAGTAGATAAGTTGTTGATGTGGTTAAAATCTAAAGATAGTTCATCATAATATTTTTTCAAACCTTCCATATCATTATAAGCAATGTAAGAGGCAAAACCATCTAAAATATTACCAAAGTCATGTTTAAAAGTTCTCATATTATCATATAACAATTCCAAAGTTTTATAAGATAATTGGCTCTCCTCTAAACTCATAGAAGTAGTTTCTAATTTGCTGATATTAATAAAACTAACAAAGCTAATGACAAAGTAAGCAATAAGACATAAAATATTAATTAAGCAAGTAATTAAAGGAAAGTTATCACTATAATAGTTCAATAAGTAAAATTGACAAAAGATTACTAATAATCCCAAAATAAGATTAATAATAATCAAATTTTTATTTTTTTTATTCATTTGCGTTAATATTGTTATAGAAAGATGAGATTTTTTGATAAACTTATATAACACATACATACAAATATAAACAAGACTAGCAATAGAAAACCTATAAAAAGGAATACTAAGCAATAAGTCTATAGGCATTTGCAAAAAAATATAAAAAAGTTTTTCGAAAAAACTTTCTAATATAATAGTGAAAGAAAAAGGTATTATTGCGCATAAAATAGAATGAAATATAGTTACTTTAAAAACGATATGTATACATATAGGAAACAGAATCATATTTATAATAATAGAAATAGGAGAGGGTATAAAAAATTTATTAATAATAGTGGTTAATACCATTAAAATGGTACAGCAAAAAAATTGCTTTTTTGTATAGTTAATGTCTAATAAAGTAGTAAATAGTAAAATACCTACAATTACATCTATGAAGATAAAAGGAATGCTAAAAAAGGTTACTATATTTTCAGTAGGAGAAAATATAAAATTTAATAAAGGATTATCCATCTTATTACCTCCCAAACAAAGCAAGATAGTGAAAGTACTATCTTGCATAATAGCATGCGCAATCTTATTCATAATATATCTCTAATTGTTGTCTAAAAAAATCATTATTTTTACTAGTAAACAAATTTAAGTTATGATTTTTAGAAAGAATTTGTCGTACTTCCCATAAGCCAAGACCGGAATTACCAGATTTTGTAGAATAACCTTTTTGGAAAATTGTTTCGGTATTAATTTCTTTATTCATATAGGTATTTTCAATAATGATTAATTGCATTCGTTTATCAGAAGAATCGCCAAAATAAATATGAATAATTTTATCTTTACATTCAGAAGTTGCTTCAATAGCGTTATCCATTAGAATACCAAGAATTCTAGTAAACTCATATATTTTCATTTGTAAATTAGAAAAATCTAAAGTGGATTCCAAGGTAATTTTAATATTTTGTGCATCAGCTTTATGATATTTTTGTGCTAGTACATTATAGATAGCGGAATTATTGATTTTTTCTGGATTTAGGTTAGACAAATTATTTATATGTTTACAATCCAAAGATAATTGAGAATAGTATTGTTGTAAACCTTCCATATCATTATTAGCAATATAACCTCCAATGCCTTGCATAATATTGCCAAAATCATGTTTAAAGGCTCTAGTATTATCGTACATTAGTTCCAAAGTTTTATTATATAAAGTAGCTTCTTCCAGACTAGTAGTTGTAGAGTCTAGTTTAGTAGTATTCATAAAACTAATAAAACTAATAAAAAAATAGGCAATTAATCCAAGAATATTTAATAAACTAACAATGAGAGGAAAATTATCTACATAATAGTTCAATAAATAAAATTGTGAAAAAGTTACAATTAAAGCTAAAATGCCGTTTAAAATTAAGATAAATTTATATTTTTTATTCATTGTTTCTAATAGTGAAATAGAGAAATGTATTTTTTTTATGAAACGGTAAAATAAATATAATGTTAAATAAACAAAACTAATAATTAAGAACCTATATAAAGTGATATTAAGTAATGAAGTTGCTGGAATTCCCGTAAAAACATAGATGATTTTTTCTATAATAATTTCTACTATAATTGTACAAGAAAAAGGAATAATTTCTGCAAATATAGCCTTTAATAGACCAGTTTTAAAAATAAAAATAACACAAATAGGGCAAGAAATCATATTTATAAATGTACCATATGGATCAGGCACAAAGGTTCTACATAAAAATACTAATAAACCAAATATAACTACATATAAAATTTTTTGTTTTTTAGAAACGGGAATATTCAATATAGTAGTAAAAATTAGCATTCCAACAAAAGCATCAATAAATGTAAAAGGAGCACTTAAAATTGTAAATAACAGTTTGTTTTCAGTTGTAAGAGCTGTCCATATTGTTTTCAATATTTCCATAGTTTTTTAATTCCTCCATAAATTTAGTTTTATATTTTGGCCCAATAGAGCAAAACATGTGACTATCTTTATCAAAACTAATAATATTTTCATTTGCTTCAACGCCTTTAATACGATCCATATTTGCAATATAGGATTTATGGCATCTCACAAAATTTTTAGGTAATTTTTTTTCAATTTTATTAAAAGAATTATAAGTTTCATAAGTACGTGTATCTGTATAAAAAACTAATTTCATTCCATCTTTTTTTATAAAATAGATACTATCTTGATTAATAATAGTATTCTTATTATCTAATTCAAGGAAAGTTTTCTTCTTTTTACTATTAGAGATGTCATCTATTAATCTTAAAATTGTATCTTCCAATTTTTCTAAAGCAATTGGCTTTGGTAAAAAATCAAAGGTTTTGTATTGATAAGCAACTAAAATAAATTCTAAATGAGCACTAGTAAAAATGATATACATTTCTTTATTTGTTTTTCGTATGGCGTCTGCAACATCAAAACCAGAAACCTTAGACTTAAAATCAATATCAAGAAGTAGTACATTTACCTCATGGGAGTTAATATAATCTAGAGTATCTTGTGTAGAAACAGATGAGAAAACTACTTCGGCGTCAATGCTATGTTGCATAAATATAGAATCCAACATTTTTGATAGTTTATCTACTACAACTTGATTATCATCACATAGAACGAAACTTAACATATAAATTGCCTCCAAATTATATAATTTTAAATTCATTTATAGAAAAATATATTTTGTATAAAAAATATCCCCTAAAATTTGTAAACCCACGTCTTATAATAAGACATAATTTTTAGATTGTCAATAGGAATTTTAAGATAAAAAAAGAAAAAATGTCGAAAGTTGCAATTGCCTGTCTATCTAAGAGTAAACACTAAAAACAAATAAAGCAAATTATACATATGAGTAAAATATAAATTGCAAAAAAAATTAAAAATATAATTTACATTGTGAATGTAAAAATAAAAATGCAATTACATTTTTTACCATTTTTGTAATTTTGAAATATATATTATGGAAATTAGAAACTATAAGTTATATATCTAATTTCTTAATGATAGGAAATAATATAAATATTAATAATACTGATTTTTAAAATTTAATTGTATAAAAAAGGAATTTGTGATATTATAATTTCAGAATAGCAACCAGAAAAAAGGAGACA
>CAMMAC010000009.1 GCA_946493085.1 uncultured Clostridiaceae bacterium | reverse complement strand
TTCCACTTGTTGGTGGCTCCTTCCCTTCTGGTTGTTTTCCACTTGTTGGTGGCTCTTTCCCTTCTGGTTGTTTTCCACTTGTTGGTGGTTCTTTCCCTTCTGGTTGTTTTCCACTTGTTGGTGGCTCCTTCCCTTCTGGTTGTTTTCCACTTGTTGGTGGCTCCTTCCCTTCTGGTTTACTTTGTGTTTTTTGAGCTTTTAATTCTTTTTCTCTACCTTCTATATACTTAGTTAATTTCTCTAATTGTTTCTTTTCGATATCTTGTGTATCATAATCTAACACTATACTATCTCTTACCAACATAAGGTCTTGAATTTCTTTTACCATTTCATTTTGTCTTTGTTCAATATTTTTCAAAGCTTGTTCCGATACTTGTCTATCAAAGTTTTTATCTCGAAATTCTAATTCACCATTATAAAAAGCTTCCCATTGAGCTGCTCTATCATCAAGCTCTAAATCTTCTTCTATCTTTTTGTGATACTTATCTTGATATTCCTTTAATTGTTCTTTTTTCTCTAAAATCTCATTATTAATTTGATTTTTTAATATTGCTATTTTTTGATACATATCACTTTTTAATTGTTTTTCTTTCTCTGATACTTGTTGCTTTCTTCTTTCATTAATTTCTTTTTCTAAACTTCCTTCTTCTAGTGTTGCACCAGATAATCTTCTCTCATCTGCTTCTATTTGTTCAATTTCCTTGTCCAATTCCTTTTTTTGCTCAATTAATTTTTTTAATTCTTCTATAAATTCTAATTCTTCCATAATTTTCCCCTTTCCAAGAAAAAGATTTCACCTAATAAATATTTTACCACATAATTACATAATTTGCAATCATATTATGTAAAATTTTAATTTTTGCCATGAAAATAATATATTTTTGTTATATGTTTGTCATATTTTGTCAAAAAAATAGTTACCCTTATTTTAAGTAACTATTTTTCACTCTTTCTCTATAAAACTTAATTTTCTATTCAAATTTCACACGAGATAGACATTCTAGTGCTCTATCTGCCAATTTGGTATATCTTTGTTTTTTGTCTTTTATTTTTTCTTCTAAAGATGGTAAGATACCAAAGTTTGCATTCATTGGTTGGAAATTTTCTTTTGGCGTAGCTATATAGTCTGCTAATGCTCCTATCATAGTTTCTTTTGGGAATTTTATTCTTTCTTTTTCTTTTAATTGTGCCACTACATTTAAAGCAACCACCATTCCTGAACTAATGGATTCTACATATCCCTCCACTCCTGTTATTTGTCCCGCAAAGTATATATTAGCGTTTTTTTGGAATTGATAGGTAGCATCTAATAATTTTGGTGCATTTAAGAATGTATTTCTATGCATTACTCCATATTTACTAAACTCGGCATTTTCTAATCCCGGAATAAGACGAAATACTCTTTTTTGCTCTCCATATTTTAAATTGGTTTGAAATCCTACCATATTAAATAGACTGCCTTCTGTATTATCTTGTCTTAATTGTACTATGGCATATGGTCTTTTTTCTGTTCGTGGATCTGTAAAACCTACTGGTTTTAGTGGTCCAAAACGCAGTGTATCTATTCCTCTTTTTGCCATTACTTCTATAGGCATACAGCCTTCAAAAATTTCTCTTTTTTCAAATTCGTGTAGTTCTACTACTTCCGCTTCTACCAAAGCTTGCCAAAAGGCTTCATACTCTTCTTTTGTCATAGGCAGATTTATATAATCCTGTGCTTGATTTTGTATTCTGCTTTTCCAGTCTTTTATCTCTTCTTCTCTTTTTCGTTCTTGCTCGTATCTCTCGCCCCAAAAAGCAATAGAAAAATCTATACTTTCTTTCTCCACAATAGGTGCTGCTGCATCATAAAAATGCAAATCTTTTTCTCCTGTTAGTTTTGCAATTTTTTTCGATAATTTTTCTGACGTAAGTGGTCCTGTAGCAATCACAATAATTCCTTCTTTTGGAATTTCTTCTATTTCTTCATGAATGATTTCTATATTGGGCATATCTTCTATTGCTTTGGTTACTTTCCCAGAAAATTTTTCTCTATCTACTGCTAATGCTTGCCCTGCTGGTACTGCTGTTTCATCTGCTATCTTTATAAGCAAACTATCTAAGTGCCTTAATTCCTCTTTTAATAACCCACAAGCGTTGGTATGCAAATTAGACTTAAAAGAATTACTACAAACAATTTCTGCTAAATCTGTACTATGATGAGCAGGGGAAAATTTGATGGGTTTCATTTCATATAATTTTACAGGAATTCCTCTTTTCGCAATTTGATAAGCTGCTTCTGTTCCTGCTAAACCTCCACCTATAACGGTAACCATTTGCCTATTTCCTCCTCTCATTATTATCTTTTTTATTTTTATTCGTTTACATCACTTGAATAATATCCAGAACCTTCATTTTGATTTTAATAGGTTTTGCTTTTTTATTCTCTTTCTTCTTTTGCATCTTCCATTTGTTCTTCTTCTCTATATTCTGTCCAAGATATTTCTTCTGGGTCTTGCCCATGTTCTTCTTGTAGTCGAGAGTACCTTCTGTCTGCAAGTTCTTCGCAAGTAGCAAGGTAATCTTGCTGATCAAACTCTATGCCTTCTTTTTGCATGGCATGATAAATTTTTACTTTTCTTTCTAAACATTGTACAATTCTTTTTTCTTCTATGGTTATTCTTTCCTTTGCCTGTTCTAATTGATTATCACAGTTTCTTAGTTGTTGCTTTCTTTGTCTTTCTTCCCAATTTTCTTGCTTGTCTTCATATTGCTTTGCCCAGTTACTTCTTTTTTCATCCATTCTTACTACACTCCTTCTTCACTTTCCATCCTTTTAGCTAAATAATTGCATAATTTCTTCTTTTGATAATTTATTAATAAAGGTTTGATTGGTAGATAACATACTGTCTATTAATTTTGCTTTTCTCTGCTGTAGTTCATAAATTCTTTCTTCTATAGAATTTTTAGTAATTAATTTGTATACTTGTACGTTCTTTTTCTGCCCTATACGGTAAGTTCTATCTGTTGCTTGATTTTCTGCTGACAAATTCCACCATGGATCATAGTGAATAACCATGTCTGCTCCTATTAGGTTTAGCCCTGTTCCTCCTGCTTTTAAAGAAATTAAGAATACTTTTATTTCTTCGTTTTGGTTAAACTCTTCTACCATTCCTATTCTCTCTCCTACTTTTGTTTGTCCTGTTAATTTAAAATAGGAAATAGCTTCTTTTTGCAATGCTTTTTCTATAAAAGGAAACATTCCCGTATAGCCAGAAAATAACAATATTTTATGTCCTGCTGACACCGCATCTTTTACAATTTCTATACATTGATTTAATTTGCTACTTTCCCCTTTATAGTTATCAATAAATAATCCTGGATGGCAACAAATTTGCCTTAAGCGCATCAACAAAGCTAATATTTTTATTTGACTTTTCTCTACTCCATTTTGTTGTAATTCTTGCATTGCTTCTTGTTTTGCATTTGCTAAATAGGATAAATAAATTTTTAATTGTTCTTCTTGCATTTCGTTATTTAATACGGAAATAGTTTTATCTGGTAGTTCTGTTAATACTTCTTTCTTTACTCTGCGAAGGATAAATGGTTCTATTAACATTTTTAGTTTTTTCATAGCAATTTCGTCTTGGTCTTTTACGATAGGAGTCTCATACATTTCCTTAAATTTGTGGTAATGAAACAAATAACCTGGCATGATAAAATCAAAAATGGACCACAATTCCGATAAAGAATTTTCGATAGGAGTTCCTGTTAATGCATATCTTGTTTTCGCTTGAATAACTTTTATCGCTTTTGCATTTTGTGTATTATTATTTTTAATATATTGTGCTTCATCAGCAATGATGTATTGAAATTCATAGCCAAGTTCTTCGTAAATTTCTTTATCTCTTTTTAGTAAATCGTAGGAAGTAACTACAACATGATACTTTGGTATTTGTTTTAACTGTTTTTCTCTTTCTTTTGCATTTCCATGAATAACCATTGTTTTTAAACTTGGCGCAAATTTTTTCATCTCGTTTTCCCAATTTAGTGCAAGAGAACTTGGACAAACTACAATGCTTGCTTTCGGATTTTCTTGTGCTTCTACATAAAGTAGTAACAATGTAATTAATTGCAAGGTTTTTCCGAAGTCCCATGTCATCTGCTAGTATTCCACCAAAGCCATATTCATCTAGTACTTTTAACCATTCTACTCCTACTTTTTGATAACTTCTTAAATCTGCCTGCAACCTTCGTGGCAACTCTATTGGAGTGGCATTTTCTTTTTCTTCTACTTTTTGTACTAATGTTTTGTAATTCTGCTCTCTCGTAATGGTAGTTGTTTTCATATTTTGCAAAAGTCTCTCTAAGTACATACTTCTATAGATGGGTAGTTTTAATTCTCCCGTCTGCATTTGCTCAAAATTAACACCCATATTTTCTGTCATACTATCTAGAAAATCCATAGTTTCGTTTTCTTCTAAACTTAAAAAACTACCATCTTTTAATCTATGAAACTTTTTCTTTAGCTTATACTGTTTCATAATGTCTTTCAATTCTGCCACATCAAAATCTAAGCCAGAGAAATCAATTTGTAAAAGATTGTTTTCAATTCTAACCCCTAATGCTCCTACTTTTGGTTGTCTAATTTCTTTTTCTTTAAAATTTTGTGTTGCCAAAATTTCAAATTTTTTCATATATTCTTCTATTTCTTCTGATAAAAAAGAATATATTTGTTCTTCTTTTACTAAAATAAGTCTTCTATTGGCGGTATCTAGCATAAATCCAGTGTTTCTGAACATTTCTAGTACTTCGTCTTCTTTTACAATATCTCTTGCTATGGATGGAGTTGTTTCCTCTAATGGATTAAACTCTGTTTCTCCATAGACAAATACAATATCTGCGGTAATATATTGATGGTCATCATAGTCTAAGAATACTTTTACATATAGGTCTTGTGGAATATATTGTTCTTTATCTTCCTCTTTTAATTTGGTAATATCCATTTGCTTTTTTACTTTTGGAAATACAATAGAAAAAAGTTGTGGTAATTCTTGCTTTGGCATTGTAATTTCATTAGTAAAGTTTTTGCGAAATACTTCTAATAGCATTAATGTTGTGTTTTTAAATTGCTCTGTACAACGATATAGGGTATCTCCTTGTAAAAAGTAAATATAATCTTTTCCTTCTAATACTTCATAGCGATAAATGTCTATATTGGGCTTTAATACATATTCTCCTTTTTCTTTTTCTTGCAAACTAAAGGTAATCTTAGGTTCTTTATCTTCGAAATAGATATTTTTTTCGTCATATTCTTCTTCCATTACAATCGATTTTTCTTTTAGAATTTCAAATAGTTCATCTAATCCTGTATTAGAAATGGTAATATAATTATCTGCAATCGTTCTTCCATAATAGTTATATTCTGATGTTGCCTCATTAGCATATTTGATAATTTCTGCATATTTAAGCAGATATTCTAATAAAGGAATACTCTCCTGTGTAAAAGCTTCCTTTGTATGTACAAAATTTAGTTTTGCACCATAACGATATTCTTCTTTACGTAGCATTCTTTCATAAAACTCTGGCAAATTTTTTAATTTATATAGTTGTTTATCTCCTATTTTACATTCTAATTTTAACGTTTTATGATAGCTATCATAGATTAATTTTGGCTCTATACGAATGCTGTGCATTGGTGCTTTTGTTTCTTTTTTCTCTTCTTGTTTTTTGGCTGTTGGATAAAAGGTAAGTAGTAATTGTTTAAAATTTCTATATTTTTCTTCTTGTTTTTTGTGATAGTAATCCTGATACATATCCATATCATTTTTTTGTTCTACTTGTTTTCCCGTAAAAATGCGAACATAATCGCTATTTTTGGCAAATTCCATCGCAGTTGCTAAAATATGCTTGCAGGCTGCGTACCTTCCTTGATAGTCTGGGCAGTCGCAACTAACATCTTCTATTTCTCCATTTTGTACTTGGATGTATACGTCATAGTTGTCTGTATTTCCATTCACAACGGCTTTTAATTCAAAATTAGATGCGTCTTCGTAAATGACTTTACGAATATTTACTTTTTTCTGACTGACATATCTTTGCGCTCTCTGTTTTCTGTCTTCTCCTGCCTCTTCATACAATTCTTTTAACACTTCTGGATTTACTATCATTTTTTCTCTCCTGCCTTATTTTCTCTAATGTTATATTATATCGTACTTTTGGCTAAAAAACAAGAAAAACCCGCAAAAACTTAAATTTTTAAGTCTTCGCGGGTAAATAGGTTGGAAATTAGTCCTCAAGAGGTACTTCTACATAGGAAAATTCTTTTTGCCAATCGCTATCTGTTACTAATCCATCTAGTCTATAATAATCATAAACACATAACTGTTTTCGATAAGAAAATTCCCAAAATTCTTTATCTATTAGATTTCTTTCTGCTACTTTATCCTTATACCACAGTTGGTAAAGTACTGTAATTTCTGGATAACAAATATTGCAATCATCCTCATTTGCAAACTCAGAAACGTCTGCCTCAAAAATGAGACAAATTTCTTTATCAAGACTCCTTTTATTTTGCACCCACTCTCCTGTATCGACACGTATTACGTACGGTAATGCTAAAAAGCAATCCACTTTTTCTTTTGCCTTTTGCATTTCCTCACCTTCTTTTGGGTACCTGCCTTGATTAACCGTAATCAGCAAAAAATCATAAAACAGGTCTCCTTTTACAGTATTCTCTTTTGGGCAGTATACTTTTTCTGTAAAATTACCAGCCACAGCATCCTCTACCAATTTATCAAAGTAAAAGGTATTTTTATTTTCTGATAAATATCCTAATTCTTGATACCATTTTTGATTTTTGCTATTGCTGCTAACTGCTACTGTCAATGGTGTAAAAGCTATTCTTTGATAATTACTGCTTTCTTGCTGCGTAATGCTATCTGTTAGAATAACTTGTGCTTCTTGCTTATCCGTTACAAACTGCACTTTTAAAGGAAAGGTCTCCTCTATTCTTGTTTGAAATCTCTCTTGTTGTTCTTGTACGCAATAAGTAAGAAGAATTTCATCTTCTCTATTTACCTGTACAAGAATCATTGTTAAAATTGTTAAAACAACTGTGTAGCATACCCAATAAACTAACCGGCTTTTTCTCATGATAATTTTTCCTCCTGATTCATTCTACTTAGCATTACTTTTTCCATTACAGAAGTACTCACTTCTAAATTGCTCTTTCCTACAGAATAAATCTGCTCTTTAATACTTTCTATATATTTTTTAAATTGCTTTAGAAAAGAACAATATCTTTCTGAATCTTCCTCTTGTATAGTATTAGTAACACTTAGCATATCCAAATAGATATTGGTGATATTTTCAAGCTCTGGTAAGCATACTCTTAGCATATAACCCGCTTTTTCATAATGCGTATTATCCTCCTTTAGTATTTCTAAAAGTAAGTGAATTTCCTTTAATAACTGATTTAACTTTTTATTTTCTTTTTCATTCATTTTTTCTTCTTGTAGAATATGCACGAGTCTTTCATATACTAATTCTGCCTTTTCCAGTTCTTGATATTCCACATTTCCATCTAAAATTTCTCTTTGTTTTTCCTCCTCCTGCTGTATTTGTTCTTGCATTTTTTGTTGCAATTCTTCTTCTTTCTCTTTTCTTTGTTTTTCTCTTACCTGTTCTCTATGTTTTTTTAGTTTTTGTACCCATAGAGGCACATCTTCTAGAATACTACATAGAATATCCATAATAAGAAAAGAATAGAGTAATTTTAGAATGCATATGTGTATAGGTTCCTGCTGTTTTATTGCGTAATAATATGGCATAGTCATTAAGATTGCTGTAAGGCAAAACCAAATATTCCGTAAAACTATTGGCACCTTTTTCCATTGCTTTTTAGCGTTTTTTTTCATTTACATTTCCTCCTATTTATTTTTCAATGTACAAGTGAATTGCGAATATTATATCATTATTTTACATAACTTTCAATGTTTTATATTATTAAACTTAAAAACCCGCAAAAACTTAAATTTTTAAGTCTTCGCGGGTAAATAGGCTCTTTATAAATTTTCTATTTCTTCTTTTTTTAGTTCCGTTGCTTTCATAATCAACTCTATGGCTAAACCTTCTTCTTTTAATTTTTTTGCAATTTCCCTTCTTCCATCTTTTTTTCCTTCTTCTAACCCTTCCATATATCCAGTGTATTTTGCTTCTTTCTCATCCAATATTGCTTTTTCTCTTAGCTCTGCTAATCTTTGTACTCGTTCATCCTCACTTAATCCTTCTAGTTTTTCTTTTGCCTCTTTTACATTTACATTTTCTCTCATATATTCTTCCACCTCTTTACTCTCTGGATTTTCTAAAAAGTTTAACCATTGTATCAACTTTTTATTCTGTTTCTTCTCTTCTTTATACATTTTGGGTATTTCTATTATATGTATCTCTAAATGTTCTGTCAACACCTGTTTTCTGCTATTTTCTTCGATTATCTTCCATTTACTATGCATTCCTATATTTTCTAACCCTTTTACTTCAAAATCTGTAATTAGAATGGATATAGTTCTTTTTAATGATTCATATTCTTTACCAGATTTAATACTTCTCGTATATTGTTTTGCCCAGTAATATAAAAGCCTTTCTTCTAAATGAGCTACTTCTTTTAATTGTATTTCTATATGACAATATTCTTTTCCATTTACCTTTGCTAGTACATCTACTACTCCCATTTTATCTTTTGGATATTCTCTTCTTAATACAATATTTTCATTTAAGGATACTTCCTCTATCTTTTCTTTCAATATGCTACTTAAAAAATCTTTTGTAATTTTTTCGCTACCTACCTCACCAAATAATATTTGAAAGACCACATCTAACTTGGGAGATAATATCTCGTTCTTCTCTTTTGTTTCTTTTTCTGATGAAAAATTTGACACTAAAAAACCTCCTTGAATTAAAATTTGATAGCTTTTTATAGGAATTTGTTGTGAAATAAAATTCAATTTAAATTATTGAAACAAAAACATTAGAATTAAAAAGCTTACTTCTTATGTATACCATGATTTGTTTAAAAAAACAAGAAAAACTTTCCGATAAAATTCGACAATAAATTTAAACTTATGAAAAGCATTCTAAAAAAAATTGAACTTTAAGGAATGGTCCCTAAAGTTCAGTTTGCTTATTTTTTCTTCTTTGCCATTTTTTCTTTTTAGCAGGCTTCTTTTTTTCCTCTACTTCTGCTTTTTCTTCTGGATTCCACTTTTCTCCTGGTTTTGGTTTATTCCAAGAAATGTAGTTACAGCTTTCTGGGTTATTTTCGCAAATATAATAGGTTCTTTTCTTTTTGGTTTTTCTTATTTGTACTTTTCCCCCACAATTTGGGCATGGTACATCTATAGTTTCTACCCATGGTTTTGCATTTTTACATTCTGGATATCCTGGACAAGCTAGAAATTTACCATATCTTCCATATTTGATTACCATCATTCTGCCACATTTTTCGCATGGTATATCGGTTACTTCATCTTCCAATTTTACATGTTCCAATTCTTTTTCTACTCTTTCTACATTCTGTTCAAATGGACCATAAAATTCTCGAATAACTTGTTTCCAATTTTCTTTTCCGTTCTGCTACTTCGTCAAATTCTTCTTCTATTTTGGCAGTAAATGTAACATTGATGATATCTGGAAAATTTTCTGTTAATAGTTTATTTACAATTTTTCCCAAGTCTGTTGGCACTAGTTGTTTTTGCTCTTTCTCTATATATCTTCTTTCTAAGATAGTAGTAATAGTTGGAGAATAAGTACTTGGTCTTCCTATTCCTTTTTCTTCTAATGCTTTTACTAAACTTGCCTCTGTATAACGTGGAGGTGGTTCTGTAAAACTTTGCTTTGGCTCTATTTTTTTCTCTATTACTCTCTCTCCTACTTGTAATTCTGGAAGTGCCATATCTGTTTCTTCTTTTTTATTCTTTTTTTCTTGTTCTCCATCTTCTGACTCTACATATAAAGTCATAAAGCCTTTAAATTTTAGTGTTTGTCCGCTTGCTTTAAAACGATATTCTCCTGCATCTATATCTACTGCTACTGTATCGTATACTGCTGCTGCCATTTGGCTAGCCATAAAACGATGATAAATTAGACGATACAACTTATATTGATCTGGTGTTAGTGCATCTTTTATTTGTTCTGGTTCTAAATCTATATAGGTAGGTCTAATGGCTTCGTGTGCATCTTGTGCATCTTTTTTGGTTCTATAATATCTATTTTCATAATATTCTTTGCCATAATGCTTTTCTATTTGTTTTTTAGCAGCCTCTCTTGCCTCTTCTGAAATTCTGGTAGAGTCTGTTCTCATGTAAGTAATTAAACCAACAGAACCTTTTTCTGGTACTTTTACTCCTTCATACAATCCTTGGGCTACAGACATGGTTTTCTTTAAGGTAAACCCTAATTTTCTGGATGCCTCTTGTTGCATGGTACTAGTAGTAAAAGGTGGTGCGGGCGTTCTTTTCTTCTCACTTTTTTTGATATCTTTTACAATATAATCTTGATTTTTTATTGCTTGTAGAATAGTATCTACTTCTTTTTTTGTGTGAATTTCTTGTTTTTTTCCATCTTTTCCATAAAAATGTGCTTCAAATGTTTTTTGAGATTTTTCTTCTAAAAGTGTTACATAAATATTCCAATATTCTTCCGGAATAAAATTCTCTATTTCATTTTCTCTATCTACAATTAGTTTTACTGCTACCGATTGCACTCTACCAGCAGATAATCCTCTTTTTACTTTTTTCCAAAGGACAGGGCTCATTTTATAACCTACTATTCTATCCATTACACGACGGGCTTGTTGTGCGTCTGTTAAATTTTTATCTATTTTTCTAGGATGTTTCATAGATTCTTTTACCGTCTCTTTGGTAATTTCATTAAAGGTTACTCTACACACGCTATCTTCTGGTATATCTAATAAATATGCTAAATGCCATGCAATTGCTTCTCCTTCACGGTCAGGGTCAGTTGCTAAGTAAACTTTTTTACTAGCTTTTGCATCTTTTTTTAAGCTTTTTATTAAATCTCCTTTTCCTCTAATGTTAATATATTCTGGTTCGAAATCGTTTTCTATATCAATACCTAATTTTGATTTTGGTAAATCGCGAATATGCCCCATAGAAGCTACTACTTTTGTATTGCCTCCTAAAAATTTTTTTATGGTATTTGCCTTTGCAGGTGATTCCACTATAATTAATTTATCTGGCATCTTCTCATTCCCTTCTTTTTAAATTTCTCATTTCTGTATTCTAAAATATTTTCTGCAAGAATGCAAGTATTTTTGAAAAAAAGCAGATGAAATCACTCCATCTGCTTTTTAAGAAAGTCACGTTACCTCCAGTTATCTCTCATTTCTTTTTTTAAGTAACTTTTTATTTCCTCAGTTATGTCTTTTCCAGCTTCATCTACTATTGCCGCTTGAGCAGTGATTTTATCCACCGCTATCGTCAGGTTATAGTCATTTCCCCTATCCGGTTTATAGTAAATCTCAAAATAGGTTTTTCCATTTTTTGACTGATGAGATATTTCCCAGTAGGTACTATATCCTGGTAAAGTTTTCACCAGTTTATCTACTGACCGTCTATAACGTGCTACTTTCTGGCTCATATTCTTCCTCCTTTTTTATCTGGCAATTGCCAATGACCAATTAACAAGTATTATGTAATCGCATTATATCAAGAAATCTAGGTTATGTCAATTAATTTGGCAGTTATTCTTTTGGATAATAAAATATTTCTCTAAATCATCAAAAGACCAGTTATATAGGAATTGACAAAATATAGGAAATATTATATATTGTTTTTGCCTTTCTCCGGAAGGTAGGAAGGAGGTTGCAAATGAACAACATTTTAAAACTATTAGTTTTAATTGTCATTTATCTGATTTTGGATAAATTTGGCAACGAAAACTAAAAGGAAAAAGACTAGGAATTGGTCTCCTAGTCTTTTTTATGCGCTTGAACAACATTTTTTTCCTGACGTCAAATATATTATAACGCATATTTTATTATATGTCAAATTTTTTATTTTATTCTTTTAGATGGTAAAATATTCCTTATTTCTTCATAAATATGTTTTTCTACGTCCTTTTTAGCAATTTTTTCTGCAGTTATCCCCATTTCTTTTAAGACTTGTGGATATCTTATTAAATTTTCTATTTCTGTGTTTAATTTTTCTGCTGTTAAATCCTTATCTAATATCACTTTTGCCGCTTTTTTATCTGCTAATACTCTAGCATTATATTCTTGGTGGTTTTCTGTAGCATAAGGAAATGGAATAAAAATGGCAGGTTTCCCTACTGTCATAATTTCTGTAACTGTCATAGCTCCACTTCTACATACTACTAAATCTACTGCATTATATAATTCCTCCATGTTATAAATATAAGGTACAACTTTTGCATTTGCATAAGAGTCTATTTTTTCTCCCCATCTTTGTTTTAGTTCTTCATAGCCTTTTGCTCCTGCTGACCATATTAAATTATAATTTTGGTTTTTTTGTTCTTCTATGATTTGTATTAGACTATTATTGATACTCTTGGCTCCTTGGCTTCCTCCAAAAGCAAGTACCATTGGCAAATCTTTTTCAAATCCTATTCGTTTTCGTATTTGTTGTTTTTCTGCTTGTGATATATTTACTTTTTTTACTTTAGTTGGTGTACCGGTAACTACTGTTTTTCTGGCTTTAGGCAATCTATCTTTGGCTTCTGCAAACCCTAAAAAAATACAATCTGCCTTTTTACTTAACATTTTTACTGCCATTCCTGGAAAAGCATTGCTCTCATGTAGCACTAAAGGTATTTTTAATTGTTTCGCTGCCATTCCTGCTGCTACACAAATATATCCACCCGTTCCAATGACTACATCTGGCTTTTCCTCTTTGATAATTTTTTTTGCCTCTCCCACACTGCAAAATGTTTGCCAAATCTTTTTGATATTTTCCCAGCTAATACTTCTATTAAAACCATAGGCATTGATATGTTTTAGTTCATAACCTGCTCTTGGCACTAAATCATTTTCTAATCCTCTTGTTGTTCCCAAAAATATAATTTGAGAATTTGGCTCTTGTTTTTTTATTTCATTTGCAATGGCAATTCCCGGATTAATATGTCCTCCTGTTCCAGCAGCAGCAACAATTACCTTCATTTTTTTGCATCCTCCTTTTTGTAAATTTTTGCCAAAAAGGCCTAGCCCTTTTGGCAGCTGTTTTTTTATACTTTTGCTCTTGCTCTCGATATATTTAGTAATACTCCTACGCTGGCTAGTAAAATAAGTAATGCAGTTCCTCCATAACTAAAGAAAGGAAGTGCCATTCCTGTAGCTGGCATAGAAGAGGTAACTACTGCTATATTAATAATGGCTTGTAATCCTATTAAAGTAGTGATGCCTATTGCCACTAAACTACCAAAAGAATCTGGTGCTCTCATAGAAGTAACAATGCCTCTCCATGCAAATATAGCAAATAGAGCAATCACGACAAAACATCCCACAAAACCTAATTCTTCTGCTAATATAGCAAAGATAAAGTCGTTATGTGGTTCTGGTATGTACAAATATTTTTGTTTACTTTCTCCTAATCCTACTCCAAATAAACCTCCGGAACCTATGGCATATAAACTTTGGATAACTTGCCATCCATCCCCTATTGCATCTGACCAAGGGTCAAGGAAAGTAGTAATTCTGGCAATTCTAAATCCACCTATTCCTGTTGTTTGTGCTAGTATCAGCATACCAGCCACAGCAGCAACGACTCCTACGACTCCTACTGTCATAAAATATCTCATTTTTGTTCCTGCCATAATCATCATAACACTTACAATTCCTATAATAACAATACAAGCACTTAAATGGTCTTGTATGAAGAAAAGAATGGCAATTGGTGGTACTAAAAATAGAAATGGTTTGACAAATCCTCTCCAAAAACCTTGTAACTCTGATTTATGTTTGGTTAAATAAGCTGCATAGAAAATAATCAAACATATTTTGGAAATTTCTGAAGGTTGAAATTGTCCAAATCCTAAATTTATCCATCTCCTTGCACCTTTTACTTCTACTCCAATTCCTGGAATAGCTACAGATAATAGAGCAACTATTGCTACAATATAGGCTACTTTGTATAATTTTTGATACAAATGGTAATCTATTTTGGATAATATTCCCATAATGACTAAGCCTAGTATAGCAAAAATTCCTTGTCTTATTACATAAGTATAACTATTTCCTGTTACAGAAAGGGATGTTGGGGCACTAGCTGACATTACCATTACAAGACCTAAGGATAATAATAATATGACTGTAATACATAATGTAAAGTCAAATGGATTTTTGATTGTTTTTATTTTTGGTTCTGCCACTTTGCTTGTCATGGATTTCCTCCCTTATTTTTCCTTATTTTTTTCTTTTGCATGGCACCTTTTATTTGTATTTTAATTAAATTGCCATTAATCCTACCATCGCTGCTAGCAAACTTACTAAACTAAAAACAGATACAATTTTGTTTTCTTTCCATCCACACAATTCAAAATGATGGTGTAATGGTGCCATCTTAAAAATTCTGTTTCCTGTTCTTTTATAATGTGCTACTTGTATCATAACAGATAAAGTTTCTAATACTGGTACAATAGCGATAATTAATAATAATAATGGCATTTTTAAATATAATGCCATAGCAGCTACTGCTCCTCCTAATAAAAGAGACCCGGTATCTCCCATCATTACTTTGGATGGGTATAGATTGAATAGTAAAAATCCTAAACAAATACCTGCAATAGCGCTTCCAAATAATGCTACTTCTTTTATATTAAATATAATGGCAATAACAGTTAAGCAAGTTACAATAATAGTAGTAACACTGCTAGATAGTCCATCTATTCCGTCTGTTAAATTAATTGCATTCGTTGCTGCTAGCATTACTACTATAGCAAATGGAATATACAACCATAAAGGCAATGTAATAGATTCTTTCATGAACGGAATATAGATATCTGTTCCTATTTCTAATACGTTACTTAAATATAGTGTGTATGCTACAGATATAATCAAAAGACCTATCATTTTATAAATTGGTTTTAATCCTTTGGTGTTTTTAAATACTAATTTTTTTAAATCATCTATCAACCCTACTACGCCAAACCCTACTGTTACTAATAGTAATGGTATTATATTCTTAGCCACTTCTGGTTCTGCTCTTCCTGAAGTATAGTAGATATATAACCCCACACAGACGATGATAATAGCTATAATAATGATGATGCCTCCCATAGTAGGTGTTCCTTGTTTTTTTAGATGAGATTGTGGTCCGTCTTCTCTTTCTATTTGCCCAACTTTTAATTTTCTTAGTATGGGAATAATAAAAATTGACAAAATGACTGTAATGACAAAACTAATCAGCAGTACTTTCACTTGAAATTCCATTTTATTTCGCTCCTTACTTTATTTTTCCTTTTGTTTTCTTTATTTTCCTTCTTCCATAATTTCTTTTACAATAATTCTTTCATCAAAAGGATATTTTACTCCATTGATTTCTTGATATGGTTCGTGTCCTTTTCCTGCAAGCACAATAATATCTTTTTTATCTGCCATTTGAATAGCATATCGAATAGCTTCTACTCTATCTACTATTACAATATATTTTCCTTTTGTTTTCTTTATGCCTTCTTCAATTTGCTCTACTATTTTTACTGGATCTTCTGTACGAGGATTATCAGAAGTAATAATCGTAAAGTCTGCAATTCTTCCAGATATTTCTCCCATAATTGGTCTTTTACTTGTATCTCTGTCTCCTCCACAGCCAAATACGCTAATCACTCTTCCTCTCGTGTAAGATTTTACCGCATTTAAAATACTTTCTAGACTTTCTGGAGAATGGGCATAATCTATCATAATGGTTAAATCTTTTGGATTATTAACAAGTTCTGACCTTCCTGGTACTCTCACTTCTAATAAGGCTTCTTTGATTTGTTCTGCATTACATCCCAATTTCATTGCCACACAAATAGCTGCAAGAGAATTGTATACACTAAATCTTCCCGGAATGCAAGTTTTTACTCTCTCATTTTTATCTCCTATTTTTACTTTAAAATCCACATAAGAATTGGTAATAGTAATGTCTTTTGCTAGTACTTTGCAATAATTATCGATTCCATAAGTAGTAACATCGCATTCTGGTACTAATTTTGGCACTTTAGATGTATATAAATCATCACTATTCACAAATCCTGTTTTGCACATATGGAATAATTTTAATTTTGATTCAAAATAGTCTTGCATGTCTGGATGTTCTTTAGCACTAATATGGTCTTCTGAGAAATTGGTGAATACTCCTATATCAAAATCGCATCCATCTACTCTATGTAATTTTAAACTTTGAGAAGATACCTCCATGACTACTGCATCACAACCTGCTTTTGCCATATCGTAGAACATTTTTTGTAACTTAATACTTTCTGGTGTAGTTCTATCACTATCTTCTATTTTTTCTTTTCCAATATAACAAGCAATTGTTCCAATTAATCCTACCTTTTTTCCTGCTTTTTCTAAAATTGCTTTTGTCATAAATGCTGTGGTGGTTTTTCCTTTTGTTCCAGTAATTCCAATTAGTTTAAATCTTCTAGATGGGTTATCATAGAAATTACAAGCACAAATAGCAAGTGCATGTCTTGTATTCTCACTTAAAATGATAGTTACCTCTTCTGGTATTTTCTGAATCATTTCTTTTGTTGCTACATCTGCTTGCATCATAATAACAGTTGCACCTTTTTCTATGGCACTTTCTATGTACAAATGTCCATCTGTATCAAATCCTTTTATGGCAATAAACATTCCATCTTTTTCTATTTTTCTGGAATCACTCTCTACATTAGTAATTTCTTTTTCTAAGGTTCCTTTTACTTTTAATCCTTCTAAGCCTGCTAATATTTCTTCTAATTCCATATGGTGTACTCCTTTTTATCATTATATTTTTTCTTGCTACATTATATAACTAATCTTTTTATTTGTAAATCTTTTTTTCAATTCCAATATCAAGTAGGAACTAAGTGATTATTTCACTAAGTAGCCTCTCGCCAGAAAGAGGCCGATGGATATTTCTCCATCGGTCTCCAAACAAGTCTTTAATCATCCAATATTTCCATTGCTTTCTTGTACTTTTGAAAACGCTTCTCCGCTTTTTCTGTCCACTCTGTTAATCGGCTCTTGTCACTATTGTGTTTTAAATCTGCCTTTTTTACTTTTTTACTAATAGGATTTTGCTTTAATTTTTGTACATAAGACATATAGTCTTCGTTCTCATCATGTGTCAATAACTTTAAAGCTTCTATTACCTCCTCTGTGAATTCTTCCGATAAATCTTCCATGCTTACCGGAGTGTCTTCCACTACATCATGTAATAAAGCTACAATAGTTTCTGTTTCGGTATCCATTTGCTCCGCCAAATGAATAGGATGATAAATGTAAGGAACACCTGACTTATCCAATTGTCCATGATGTGCTTCATAAGCAATTTGCATCGCTCTTTTTGTTTTTTCTGTGTAAATCATGCTTTGTCCTCCTATTTACTTGTTTGCTTTATTTTTGGTTTCGCACACAATATACCATGTTTTTTGTTTTAATTCAATATAGCTTTTGCTAAAATGTTCATTTGCTCCTTATTTTCTTCTTTCATACTTGTTTTGATACTCACAACTGGTTCTACTATTTCTATTTCTTTCATCTCGCCTAGAATTTCTTTCATACATTTTGCTGCCATAGGTGCCCATGAACCATTTTCTATAAGTCCTATTTTTCTTTTCTGATAATTTTTATGTTTTAATCTTCTTAAAAAGGTTTCTACATACGGAAATAGTCCTGCATCATAAGTAGTAGAGGCAAGTATTAATTTATCATAATAAAAGGCTTGTGATACTACTTCTGCGATATCACTTCTTGCTAAATCTCTTACTACTACTGCTTTAGCACCTTGCTCTTTTAATATGTTTTCTAATTCTTCTACTACTTTTCTGGTATTTCCATAAATAGAATTATAGGCAATTAATACGCCGTCTTTCTCTGCTTCATAACGACTCCACTTATCATATTTCTCTATATAATAAGATAAATTTTCTTTTAATATCGGGCCATGTAATGGACAAATCATTTGAACATCTAGTGTAGCTGCTTTTTTTAGCAAGCTTTGCACTTGCATGCCATATTTTCCTACTATATTAAAATAGTATCTTCTTGCTTCCTCTTCCCAATTTTCCTCAGTATCTAATGCACCAAATTTTCCAAATCCATCTGCTGAAAATAATATTTTCTCTGTTTGTTCATAAGTTACCATTACTTCTGGCCAATGTACCATCGGTGCCATAAAAAATTGCAAAATATGTTTCCCTATAGAAACTGTATCTCCTTCTCCTACAATTACTTGCCTCTTACTCATATCCATTGGGAAAAATTGTGGAAGCATACATGCTGTTTTGCTATTTACAATCAATTGCATTTCTGGATATTTTTCCGCTAACAACTGTATATTAGCAGAGTGGTCTGGTTCTAAATGAGAAATGACTAAGTAATCTACTTTTCTACCTTCTAAAACCTTTTCTAAATTATCTATCCACTCCTCAGTTTTTCTTTTATCTACAGTATCCATTACTACTATTTTCTCATCCTCTATTACATAAGAATTGTAGGAGACGCCGTGTGGTAAAGGATATTGGCTTTCAAATAAATCTAAATCTTTATCATCTACTCCTATATAGGAAATGTTTTTAGTTACTTTTTTCTCCATTGTTTGTCCACCTTTCTTTTTTCAAGAGTATATCACATCTATAGGAATTTTGTACAGTTTGTTGGAGAAATAAACTTTTTTCTTCATATTTATACGGCAATCTCTAACAAAAAAACATTATATATTTTTACTACTTAATAAAAATATATAACGCTTCTCTGACTTATAAAATCTATACTCCTCAGATTTATATACTTTCTAATTGCGGATTCATAGAAATTGACATACTTGGATTTACTGCCGTTTTATCTGCAATTGCAATCATTTTTTCCTTTTTCATCTTCTTTTTACTTATATTCAATAATTCTATTAACTGTTTTTGTTGTTTTTTACCAAAAAATGAATAGATTTCTTTTTCATTTTCTTGAACTATTCCTTTTACTTTTTTATGCATTTGATTTAATTCTCTCTTTAGTGGTTCTCCAATATTTTCTAATCCAGAAGCATCCGAATAAGCTGTTAGTAAAATTTTTGCTAAATAGTATTCATTATATTTTTTTAATTCTTTATATCTTTTTTCAATATAATCATATCTATTATTTACAAGTTCCATATAATCTAAAATTGTTTGTTCTGTATTATGGTTCACTATACTATCTGCTCTATTGAAATAATAGTACTCTGGCTCTCCCGTTACTACAATCTTATCACATTGTTCTAACACATAGAAGGTAGTTCCTATATCTTCATATTTTTTACCTACAGGATATTGTACTTCATTAAATAATTCTCTTTTATATAACTTGTTCCATGCGTAGCTTTGAATTTTTTTGTCCAATAATACTTCTTTTAGTATTTGTAATTTATTATATTCTTGAATACCTTTGTTTGCATTTTTTATTTTATTTTCGTTCTCTATCACATTATAGAAATTGCAAATACATACATCTGCCTTTTTTTCTGTTATAATTTGGTGCATATGTTCATACATATGTTCACTAATCCAGTCATCACTGTCTACAAATCCTATATATTTCCCTTTTGCCTTACTAATTCCCAAATTTCTAGCAGCAGAAAGTCCTTGGTTTTCTTTGTGTATCACTTCTATTCTACTATCTAGCTTAGCATATTGATCACATATTTTTCCACAATTATCTGGTGAACCATCATCTATTATTATAATCTGTAGATTTTGATAGGTTTGATGTATTACACTTTGCAGGCATTTTTCTAAATATTTCTCCACTTTATAAACTGGAATAATAATAGAAATTAAATCTTTTTTTACAGACATATTATTCGCCTCCTAAATATTTTATATCCGCTAACCTTATTATATTGAATTTATTTTTTTCATACACTAGTTCATTAATTGCTACATTATATTGGCAATATTTTTCTCTTTCGTAACAAAACGCAACACCGGTAATTTTTCTTAAAAAAGCTTCTATGGCTACTCCATGCGAACATATTAATATATTTTTTCCTTCATTACTCTGTGTTATCTTTAGGATACATTCATACATCCTCTTTGCTACTTCTTCCATTGTTTCTTGCTTTGGTATTCCACAAATTTCATTAATTTTATTTTGTGTCGCTTTTATATTAGGATTGATGCGATTAACTTCTTCCCATTTCCATCCATCGTATTCCCCAAAAAACATTTCCGATAATCCTTTGTCTATCTCTATGGAAACTTTATTCCAATTTGCTAATGGCTCTACCGTTTTTATTGCTCTTCCCGATGGGCTGGAATAAACTTTATCAAATGGAATATTTTTTAATTCCTGTGTTAATTTATCGATTAAAATTTTTCCTCTAGGTGTTATTTCATAATCATGTCTACCAGTTAATCTTTTTTCTATATTCCCTATCGTTTCTGTATGTCTAACTATTACTATTGTTGTTTTCATTATCAAAAAAACTCCTATATTTATATTCTCGTTTTGGTAATAATTTTATAGGTCCACCATTTTCTAATGCTTGTAAAATTGCCCCTATTCTCTTTGGTATTGATTCGTTTTCATTTTCGATAAAACTTAATAAGTATGGTTTATACTCTTCTGGTGTAATGGCATACAAGTCCATTACTTCTGCAAGCATACGATACCAATCAGAACATTTTTTTACAGAAGGCTTAGACATTACACTTCCTTCTCTGTTTCTATAATATTTAAACACTTCTATATTTGCATATTTTGTATTTTGAGATAAAATGGTTGCCTTGATAGAATAAATTTCATCTTCATAATACATTCCTTCTACAAACTTCATATTATTTTTGATTAAAAATTCTCTTCTCCAACATTTACTTGACACAGAAAAAGTTACATCACATAACAAACGTGCTTTTTTGGTAGAGTTTTCTTTTGTAGAAACTCTTACTTTGTTTCCTTGCCCTACATCTTCGTATCCCAAAAAAAGAATTTCTGGTTTCTCTTCTCCTATTACTTCATCTATTTTGCTTAATGTTTCATTGTTATATAAAGTATCGTCTCCATCTAAAAATATAATATACTCTCCTCTTGCCTCTTCAAGTGCAATATTTCTGGGAGCCCCTGCTGTCCCAGAATTTTTTTCTGTTTTTAAAAGTTTTAATTTACTATTTTTTGATTTTTCTATTTCTCTTACTGTATTATCTGTTGAACAATCATCTACTACTAATACCTCATAGTTTTCAAAAGTTTGATTCATTACACTCTGTATCGCTCTTCCTATATATTTTTCTACATTATAAGCAGGAATAATTACACTAAATCTTATCTCTTCCTTATTCAATTTCTTTCTCTCCTTTTACTATTTTTTGTAATGATCTAATAGCAAAATCATTATTATATTTTTCAAATTCTGTATTTAAAAGGTATTGAATTTGTCTTTCTACCTCGTCTACACTATTTACATACTTTATATAATCTAAATGCTTCAATGTCTCATAAGTCGCTTCTACTTTATGATTATAATTTTTTAAAGCAATACACGGCGTGCTAGTTATAGCCGCAAAAATCATTCCATGTAGTCTATCAGTAATAACTAATTGTGATTTTCGATACTTCATAAGTAGTTCTTCTACTTTTTGTTCTCGTTCCTTTCCCTTAATAGGATTTCCTTTTGCTGTATCACTATATTCTATTTTATCAAAATATTTTTTCACTATTTGTCTTAACTTAGCTATCTGTTCTGCGTCTAAATCTTTTTCTACATCATCTCTTAATATAAATAGAACTCCCTCTCTTTTTCCTTCTTTCTTTGTTTCGTTTAAATACGTTACCATATCTGTAGTTTGTATAACACGATTGTATGGAAATTGTTTTTTCATCTCTTCATAAGAAATTTTTTCTCTTGCCACTATTGTTAACTTTTTATGCTTTGCATATATTTCTTTGCTCTTTTCCAGTTCTTCTTGTCCTTTCTTTGTATTACTAAAATGCATAGTTTGTGGAAGAATAGTAATAGTATTATTTGGAAATAGTTGTATAACTTTCCTTCTAGCTTCTTCTACATATAAATACTCATCTCCTAAATTTCCTCCTCCATGCATAAAGATAATATCATTTTCTCTCACATAATCCTTTACTTTATCTATGCACCTTTCCAATGTTTCCTCTGCAATTTCGTAATATTGAAACTCTGGGAAATTATCCTTTATATATTTTTTTTCTGCTATAGCAATTGCATTATCTCCCAAGTTGTTATGATGTGGTACTCCCATTAATATTACTTTTCTCATTTATGTCCCCCTTTAATACATTTTCACTCTTTATATTTTAACACATTTTTTTCTATTTTTCTAGCCTTTTGCATTATTTCTTATTTTTAATTTAATTATCTCATTGATTTACGATAATATTTTGCAGCATTAGATAAGAAAATTGCTCAAAATTCATAAAAAGGTGCCTTGTAATTTCAGGCACCTTTTTTCTATATATTTTTCATACCAACTCATATCAAAACTCCACAAACACATTACTTCCTTTATTTACTGTAATTCCTTTGCTTGGTGTTTGCCCTTTTATAATTGTATTTTTAGCATCTATCTCTTCTGTTTGTTCCTCCTCTGTATACATTTCTAACCCTAATTCTTCTAATATTTTATCTGCTTCTTCTACTGTTAATCCTTCTACATTTGGTACTTCTACTTGTTCTATTACCTCTACGTTATCTTCATCATCTTTTGGAATTTCTAAATAAGGAAGTACTTCTCCAAATATTTGTGCTCCGATTGGCGCTGCTACACCTCCTCCTTGGTGACCTCCTTCTCCTGTTGGATTATATAGTGTTATTAATACTGTCACTTGCGGATTAGATATAGGTGCTACACCTATAAAAGAAGTAACATATTTTCCTGTATTTACACCATCTTCTGAAGTCCCTGTTTTTCCTCCTATACGATACCCTTTTACTTGTGCATTTTTTCCTGTTCCTTCTGCTACTACGCTTTCCATCATACTTAGTACATTTTTGGCAGTTTCCTCTGAAATGACTCTATCTTTTTTGATGACTTCCACTTCTTTTCTTTCTCCTGTTTGACTATCTACAATGGCTTTTACAATTCTTGGCTGTACATAAGTTCCTCCGATTAGCAATAGTAGATACCATCGTAATCATCTGCAATGGTGTTACTTCAAATCTTTGACCAAAGGCAATGGTACCTAGTTCTACTGGACCTACTTTATTTTCTGCTAAGAAAATGCCCTTTGCTTCTCCCGGCAAATCAATTCCTGTTTTCCTTAAAAAGCCATATTTATTTAAGTAACTATAGTAAGTCTGTACTCCTAATTTTTGTCCTAGTCCAATAAAAACAGGATTGCAAGAATTCATTAATGCTTGCCTTAAACTTTCTGGCCCATGTGGTCTATAATACCTCCAACATTTCATCCTTACTCCTGCAATTTCAATGGAGCCAGAGCAATTAAATTCTCCTTCTTTATCTGTTGTGGTAATTCCTTCTTCCAGTGCTGCAGAGGCTGTTACTAATTTAAAGGTAGAACCAGGTTCATAAGTATCGGATATGGCTTTATTTCTCCACATTGCTTGTAAATTTGTGCTTTTCTCTTCTGTAGTTAGGGTATCCCAGTTTAATTTTAATTCGTCTGTATTAGGGGTATATGGTTCATTCAAATTATAATTAGGATAACCTGCCATTGCTAATATATCCCCTGTTTTTGGATTCATAATAATAATATTTCCACCATCTGTACACACATTATCAATACAAGCTTCCTCTAAATATTTTTCTGCAATTCCCTGGATGGTGCTATCTATACTTAAAACTAAGTCGTTTCCATCTATAGCTGGTGTGTAGTTTTCTTGTGTGTTATCAATGTCTCCTCCCTTGGCATCTGTCATTTTACTAATGCTACCTTTTTCTCCTTTTAATTCTTCTTCATATATTGCTTCTATTCCATCTAACCCTTGGTTATCACTACCACAAAATCCGATTACTTGTGATGCTAAATTGTTAAAAGGATAATATCTTTTTGTATCCTCATCTATATTAATTCCTGTTTCTATTCCATTTTCTTGCATCCAAACACGCAAAACATCTGCTCTTTCTTTTTCTACTTTTTTAATAATGGTTTCGATAGAGCTATTTTTCTTTACTTTTTTTAGCACAGTCTCATAATCCAATTCAAAAATATCGGAAAGTGCTTTTGCTACTTTTTCTTTATCTTCTTTTGCAATATTAACAGGATTTACGGTAATGGTTTGTACAGTAGCACTCACTGCTAATGCTACTTTCCCTGTTGCATCATAAATTGTTCCTCTTTTTGGGTTAATCTTTCTATCTAACGTTTGTTGCCTATAAGCCATAGCTTGCAACTCTTCTCCTTGTATAAACTGTATGCAGGCAATTCTTGTCAGTAATGCTGCTAGAATACTAAGGGCAATTATCATTTCCCATTTCATTCTTTTCTTTCTTGTAATATTTCCTATATTTTCTTCTCTCTTTGCTTCTTTTTTTCCTAACTTTTTAAAATTAATAGGCTTCCTTTTCTTCCATTTTTCTATTTCTTTATTTCTATCTTCTTTTTTTATTTTCTTTTCTAATTTTTCTTTTAATATTTGCTGTGCTGTTCTTTTCTTTTTTCTTTCTTTTTCTATTTTATGATTTTGTTTTTTCAAAATTAAAACCTCACTTCTACCATACACTCTTATTTTATTTGTATTTTAGAAATGCTATTTTATGACTTAAGATATTTTGTTTTTTGTACTCATTTTAAAAAGAAGATTCTAAAATAAGAACCCTCTTTTGTCTTTATTCATTATATAAAACAATTTCTTTAATTTGCGTGGTACCGTCCTCTTCCTCCCGTATTTTGATTAGGTCCACTATTAAATACATTTACTACAAATTCTAATTTAAATTTACTTGGAACATTGTGAAAATTGATATCTGCTATAGCATTTGCGCCTGACAACTGTTTGCTTTCTATTAGATTTCCTCCTTCATCTAATAAATTTACTGTACAAAAACTTATTTCTGAATTATTCGCAAGAGAAAATCTAAGGGAAGAATAACCATTACTTTCAAAAACAGTATTAAATGCAAATTTAGCTTCTCCTGCCGTATACCAATAGCTAGGTAAGTTTAAATTTAAAGCTATTGAAGATGTTCCAATACTTGCACCTACTGAGACATTACTACCTGATATAAGATTTGCAGTCATAGACAAGAAACTTTCTCCTTTATAGATATAATATTCTTTTTCAGGTTGCTCTGAACGGTATAAGAATATATTTTTAACGTAACTTTCTCCTACTCTTCCACCTGAGCTTTCGTTAGGTCCACTATTATATACACTTACTGTAAAGGCTAGTCTAAATCTAGCAGGCACGTTTTGGAAAACTACCTCTCCACTGGATGTACTTCCTATGGTTCCTGAGATTTCTTGTGTATCTATTATATTTCTTTCTGCATCCATTAATGTCACTGTACATTTTTCTATTTGATTATTATTGCTAATTGGAATTTTTAAACTATCATATCCTTTATTTTCAAAAGTTGTTTCTAACTCATAATAGCTACTCCCCGCTGTAAACCAATATCCATTGAAATTAATATATAAGCGAATATGTTGTGGTAAAATTTGTGCTCCATATCCAGTTACACTTCCTGAAAGAACTTTTGCTCTTGTCGTTAATAGACCATCTCCCTCATATATATAATATTGATTAGAAGTAGATTGAGAGGTTCCGTGTTCCTATAATTTTTTCTCCTTTTACATAGGCTATTTTCCCTTCGGCTATATCTTCTGCTGTTGCTGTGGCATCTTTGGTTCTTTCTTCTACTATTTTTCCTATATTCTCTGCCATGGTTTCTGCTGTGTCTGTACTTGCAGTATTCACTCCTTCCTTAGTTATGGCTGTTGCTATTATTTGTTTAAAATTTTCTAATTTTTCTATGGCATCTACTATAGAATCATCAAATTCGCCATCTCCTCCTTGTAATTCTCCATATAAATGATTCAATTGTCGTTCTTCTTCTATTTTAGACAATTCTATATTTTCTCTTGCTTGTTCTGCCTTTGTAATAATTCCATTGTCTCCCACCAAAGAATTTATACTTACTCCTGCTAAAATAATTAAAATGATAATTGTAACTGCTAATGAAACCATTGTTATTCCTGAATTTTTTTTCATCTTTTTCTCCTTTTGTTCTTGTCCATTACTAATTAATTTTCTATATCATTTTCTCTTATTTTACTTTTGGCTGCAATCTGTTTTATGTCATTATGTTGTTATTTATTTAACAATCAAACTTTCTTAAGCACAAAAAAATAGAGTATATCCCCAGTAATGGTTTTATATTCTATCTCTTTCCCCTATTAACGAATACTTTGTGTTAATATTTCTATAATTCTATCCCACAATGTTTTTTCTTCTTCTATGATAACTTCTTCTGTTGCAGATTGTACATAGTCTTTTTTGTCTAAACTAACATATACTTTTTGACTATTATCTAATTTTTGCATTCCTAATCTTTCTTTGGCTAGTTGTTCTATATTGGTAAGATTTAAACTATTTTCTATATTTACCTTTAATTGTTCATTTTCTTTTTCTATTGTTGCTAAATCTTTCTTTAACGCTTCTTTTTCATTAAAGCTTTCTGTGATAAGTGAGTTTTGATAACTAATGGCAAAAAGAACGGCAAATCCAAGTGCTATATATAACACCACTTTTGCTTTTGGTCTTAAACGCACTTTTAATTTTGTTTTTTTCTTATTCTTTATTTTTGCACTGGTATGTTTTTTTTGCTTTTGTATTTCTTCTTGTGGTAATTCATACTCTGGTTGTATCTTTCTAGGGCTTGTCTCATACTGATAACTATTATATCTTGCCCCATTTGCCATTTGTTTCTCACCTACCTTTCTTTTGTTTTTTATTGTTTTTCAAATATTCTTAGTTTTGCACTCTTAGATCTTGTATTTTCTTTCTGCTCCTCTATGCTTGCCTCTATTGGCTTTTTATTTATCATTTTTCCTTCTGATTTACATCCACATACGCAGTAAGGTAAATCTTTTGGACAAGTGCACACTCCTTCTGCCTGTACCATTGCTTTTTTTACGCTTCTATCTTCTAAAGAATGGAATGTAATAACACATAACCTTCCTTTTGGTTTTAAACATTCTATAGATTGTTTTACTGTTTCAAACAATGGCTCTATTTCATTATTCACTTCTATTCTAATGGCTTGAAAAGTTCGCTTTGCTGGATGTCCCTCTTTTTGCTTTGCCTTTGGAATAGATTTTTCTATAATAGAAACGAGTTGCAAAGTTGTTTCTATTGGCTTTTGTTTTCTTTCTTTTATAATATTCCTTACAATTTGTCTTGCAAATTTTTCTTCTCCATATTCCTGCAAGATGTAGATTAATTTTTCTTCTGAATAAGAATTTACTACATCGTAGGCTGTTAGGTCTTGGCTTTGATCCATTCTCATATCTAACTTTGCCTCTCCCATGTAACTAAATCCTCTTGTTCTTTCATCTAATTGATAAGAAGATACACCTAAATCTAATAAAATACCATTGACTTTATCGATTGCTAACTTTTCCAATATATTTTTTAAATCATCATGATTTCCATGGATATAGGTAATATTGGAAAACTTTTTTAAATTTTCTTTAGCCGCTTCTAGTGCCTCTGTATCTCTGTCTATAGCAATTAACCTTCCTTGAGTTGACAATTTTTTAGCAATTTCTTTGCTATGACCTCCGACCACCGAGTGTTCCATCTACATAAATGCCTTCTGGACGAATTTGCAAACCTTCTATACATTCTTTTAAGAGTACTGGTTTATGTTCAAATTTCAATGTGTCACCTCTATTTTTGCAAATATAGCATAATCAGTTGGTATTATAAAATACCAACTGTTCATGCCACTTTTTTAGTTTTTTCTTATGTATCTTTTCTTGTGTATTTTCTTATCTTTCGTAATAATATCTTCTTTTGTAATTGGCTTTTTATCTTATTCCTTTGTATCTTTTCTTTTTTATCTTTAGAAAAGCTTTTTTCTTTTTATCTTTTGTATTTTCTGTTTTTTTCTTTAGTAAAAGGATTTTTTATTTTTGTCTTTTGTAAATTTGTTTTTTATCTTTTGTTATTTTCTGTCTTTTGTGTTTTTCTTACTCTTCTTTTGTGTGATTTATATAAACTTTTGCAAGTTATATACCAAGCATTGTCATATTTTCTGCAATTTCATCTGCTGAAATATTTTCTTCGCTATTATAGACTTTCCATTTGTCTTTATTCCATATTTCTAATCTAGTTCCCACACCAATAATCACTACATCTTTTTCCATATTGGCATATTCTCTTAAGTTACTGGAAATTA
This sequence comes from uncultured Clostridiaceae bacterium, assembly GCA_946493085.1. Taxonomy (GTDB): domain Bacteria; phylum Bacillota; class Clostridia; order TANB77; family CAG-508; genus UMGS1663. The sequence continues at coordinate 26,412 of CAMMAC010000009.1, read as the reverse complement.
AGAATCTCCCCTGTTTATCTATTTCGCATTCTATTGCTCCTGACAAGAAAAATCTAACGAAATCTCTTGCATTTTTATTGGTAAGTGGAAGTGTTTTTAGTTTTTCTTCAAAATTTACCCATTCTGTTTGTGAAAATCCGAAAAGACATCCGTCTAATCCTTTGGTTACGATGAATTTTTCTCCCATATCTTCTCTTAATTTGGCTGGCATAATTAATCTGCCTTTTGCATCAAGAGAATGCTCATATTCACCGATTAACACTTTGTTTCACCTCCTGGGATTTTTATTCCACTTTCTACCACTTCTCTCCACTTCGATTAAATTGTAATACAAGTATTTTGAAAAATCAAGTGTTTTTTTGAATTTTTTTCATTTTTTGTTTTTCTTGTAAAAGATTTCAAAAGAGACGGAGATTTTTGACACAAAATATTGTCAAAATCTCCATCCCCACTGACTCATATCTATTTTTATTCTTCCCAGTTAAGTTTTGGATAGCCATCTCCTTCAGTAGAATTTTTGAAAGCGTCTCCTAATGTCTCTGCTAAATTCTTTATTTCATCACTTGTTCTACTAGATGTTGTATCTATTGTGGAAATATTTCCTACTGCTTTTGTAGTACTTGTGTTTAGATAATAGCAATTTTGTACTTTATCAATGCTACTAGAAGTTGTATTGATATATCCTACTATTCCTCCAACTTGGTATGTTCCATGAACTTCTCCTCTATTTTCACAATTGATAATATCTCCGCCTAAACTATAACCACAAATACCTCCTACTAGTCTATATCCTGCTGCAACTTCTACTTCATTTGTACAATTTTGAATAATACCTCCATCATTATTTTGTCCACAGATTCCACCTACTCTGCTTCCTCCATTTCTATTCTCTCCCGTAACTCTATCTGCTACCATATCATTCCCCGTACTAGAAATAGTTCCACTTTGTACATGGCAATTCTCTATTAAACCATTGTTTTGTCCTGTTATTCCTCCTACAAAAGTATGAGCAGAACTAACACTAGTATTTGTTAATTCCACATTCTTTACACTTCCACTATTTACTCCAAATAGTCCTGCATTCATTTCTGGATTAGTTAGTGTTAAACCATCTATCGTTTTATTATTTCCGTTAAGTACTCCTGTAAAAGGTTCTTCCTCTGTTCCTATCGGTGTCCAATCTTGTCCTTGTAAAGACACATCCTGTAATAGCACATAAAGTCCATCTAATGGATAATTTCCCTCTGTTCCTATTTTTTGTATATCAGATGCATTATTAATGGCCGTTAATTCTTTTCCATATCTCTGCAAAGTTTCATTAAAAGAATCAATATCCTCTTGTGTAATTTCTTTATCTCCCATCATTTCTAAAAACACATCTGTTTCATCTTCTTCTACTGTAGAGGAAAGTGATACATTTAATTCTCTTTCTAAAGCAATCATATCTAATTTTTCTTTTAATGTTGCTTGCTCTGTTTGTGTTTTTCCTGTTTGTGTTTGTGGAATTATTCCATTATCTCCTACTAACATGTTAATACTCACACCTGCCAAAATAATCAAAACGATTATTGTTACTACTAATGCAATTAATGTAATTCCTCTTTCTTTTTGTTCTCTTTCATTATTCATTATATTCCCTTCTTCCGTTTCTTTTATTTTTACAAAAATATTTTACCTTAATTGCTTTTTTCTTTCTTTTATTTATTTGTCTTTAGCTAACATCTTTTTAACATAAAAAATAGGATGTATATTTTTGCATAAAAAAATTCTCCTCGTTTTTTATTCTCTACGAGGAGGATTATATTTCTTTTGTTATTTATTATATCTAATGATTTACTTTTATTGGTTACAATTTCTTATAACTTACCCTATCATTCTCTCTTTATTTTGACGCTCTTGCTTTTACCACTAATCTTTGTTGTCCATAATTGGTACAAGTAATTAATGTAACTTCTTTATTTCCATTAGTAAGTTGGCTCGTACAAGCTACATCCGTTGGATCTACCACATATTTATCATATACGGTATATTTTAAAGTATTTCCATCCATATCTGTTAATTCTACAGTATCTCCACTTACAATTTCATTTAATCTTCCAAACATTTTCTTATTTTTGTAGTTATGCCCTACTATACAATAATTTCCTACTTCATTCGGTCCTGGTCCCCAATATTTATTTAAAGAAATTTTTAATAATTCTTCTGATGTTTCAGAGATAATAGGATAATTAATAGATAATCTTGGTATATTTAAAATTGCTTCTACTGTATAAGTTGCCCCATTGTTTGCGGTATAAGTTTGTGTTGTAATTGTATTCGTTGGTTCTATAATTTGACTATCTAACTCTTCATCGTCCTCAATAGCTACAATAATCACATCGTCCGTACTCTTTCTTGTTGTAATATCTTCTGTTTCTAATGATGTATTCTCGTGCATATTTTGTGATTGTACTTCAGCCAAAATTTGCTGAGATACTTCTTCACTTTTGTTTCTATCATATTCTGCATAAATATAATAAGAGGATAATAAACATACTACTAAAACAGAAATAAAAAACTGTAATTTATATAGTTTCTTTTTTCTGCGTAATTCTGGTGTAATATACAATTTTTGTGTGACCAAAATTTGATTCATCTTTCTCCTCCTTTTTTACAATTTTATTATAGCATACTCTATTTCTTTTTTTCAAGATTTCTATCATTATTTTTCTTGTTAAATCATTAATTAGTGACCTTATTTGCTATTTCTATAAATTGTTCTAATGTTAAATTCTCTCCTCTTACTGTTTCTGGCAGGTTCATTTTTTGTATGATTTCTTTTAGTTTGTTTTTTTCTATTAAGCCACTATTTCCTATTCCATTCAAAAGCGTTTTTCTTCTTTGCATAAAAGATGCTTTAATTAGTGAAAATAAAAATTTTTCATCTTTTACTTGTACTTTTTGTTTATCTCGAAGGATTAACTGAATCACCTCTGAGTCCACTTCTGGAGCAGGCATAAAACTTTGTCTTGGCACTTCTACTACTTCTTTTGTTTCGCAATAATATTCTATCGCATAAGTAATAGCACCGCATAATTTATCCCCTGTTTTGGCTGTTAATCTCTTTGCTACTTCTTTTTGTACCATTACTGTAATTGTTTTTACTGGCAGTCTATCTTCTAATAATTTCATAATAATTGGCGTAGTAATATAATAGGGAAGATTTGCTACAACTTTTACTTCTCTTATATTTTCTTCTCTTTCTATATATTTTTTTAAAGGCACCGTTAAGATATCTTGGTGAATGAGTTCTAAATTTTGATATAGAAAAAATCTTTCTTGCAAAATAGGTATCATTTTTTCGTCTAGTTCTATTGCGATTACCTTTTTTGCTTTTTCCAATAATTCTTTTGTTAGGGTACCTAATCCAGGACCTATTTCTATCACTAAATCTTCTTTTGTAATATCTGCTGCTTCTACTGTTTTTTCTACAATTGTATCTTCTATTAAAAAGTTTTGCCCTAATTTTTTATTGGCATGAATATGATATTTTTTTAGCAATTGCATCGTATCTCTATATACATTTTCCATTTACTTTCCTCTTTCTTTCGATTTTATTCTATCACATTTTCTTTGTGTTGTAAATGTGAATTTTTTTTCGATTATATTGCTTTTTGCTACATTTTAGGTTAGAATAGCATTGGTGAATTATAATTATGAAAAATCAAAAGTCAAATTCTTCGAAGAAACCTAAAAAGATTATCTCCTTATCTTCTAAGAAGAAAAAAGAAAACGAGAAAAAAGTATTAAAAAAAGATTATTCTACTCGCAAAAAAGAGCAAGAAATGAATAATAGACCTATCCCTCCTAAGAGACTTTTAAAATGTGCTGTATTTGTGCTTGTATTATTAGTCTGCCTAACGGTACGTATTGGCTTTTTGCAGTTTGTACAAGGTAGCGAATTAAAAGCTGCGGCTACTCGTAGCCAAACTACAAATCGTGTTATCAGTCCTAAAAGAGGTAGTATTTATGATGCTACTGGAAAAGTGCTAGCAACAAGTGCGCAAGTAGATACTGTTACGATTAATCCAAAACTAATAAAAACAGACAATAAAGAAAAAGTAGCAAAAGTATTTTCCGATATTTTTGCTTTAGACTATGAAGAAACTTTGCAGAAAGTAAACAGTGAAAAAGAAGTAGAAACAATCATTAGGAAAGTAGAAAAAGAGCAAATAGACTCTTTAAAATCATGGATGAGTGAAAATAATGCATCTTCTGGTATTAATATAGATGAAGATTCTAAAAGATATTATCCTTATGGCTCTCTTGCTTCTAATTTAATTGGTTTTTGTGATACAGATAACCAAGGACTAGAAGGATTAGAATTATATTGGGATTCTGTGCTAACTGGTACTCCTGGAAAAATTACTGGTAGCCAAGATGCAGTCAGTGAGTTTATTCCTGATGAAAATGAGACTTACATAGCAGCCGAAAATGGTAGTGATATTACTTTATCCATCGATGCCAATATTCAAACAATTGTGGAAAAATATTTAAAGCAAGCTTGTATTGAAAATGATTGTGGAAATGGTGGAACTGCTATCATTATGCGACCTTCCACAGGTGATATCTTGGCGATGGCTACTTACCCGGATTATGATTTAAATAATCCACGTTCTGCTCCTAGTTCTTTTGATGTGACCACTTGGAATGCCATGTCTAGTACAGACCAATTAAATGAGCTTTATCAAGTATGGAGAAACAAAGCAGTTTCTAATACTTATGAGCCTGGCTCTACTTTTAAAATTATTACTGCATCTGTGGGAATAGAAGAAAATTTAGTAAGTACAGATACTTCTGGTGACTTTATTTGTAATGGTTATGAAATGGTAAGTGGTACGAAAATTAATTGTTGGAAAAACGTAACTACCCATGGTTCTCAAACCTTAAGACAAGCTCTTATGAATTCTTGTAATCCAGCTTTAATGCAATTGGGTCAACGTATCGGAGCAGAGACTTTATATAAGTATTATGAAGCTTTTGGATTATTTAGCAAAACAGGAATTGCCACAGCAGGTGAGGTAAATAGCAACTTTTGGGATTTAGATGATGTTGGCCCTGTTGAACTTGCCACTATGTCTTTTGGTCAAAGATTTACCATTACACCTCTTCAACTAATTACAGCTGTATCTTCTATTGCTAATGATGGCATTTTAATGCAACCTCGTATTGTAACCAAAGTAACAAATACAGATAATAATACTGTAACTAATATCGAACCAACAAAAGTAAGGCAAGTGCTTTCTACAGATACCTGTGATAAAATTATTGATATGTTAGAATCTGTTGTAACAGATGGTACTGGTCGTTACGGACAAGTAGCAGGATACTCTGTTGCTGGAAAAACAGGAACTTCTGAACCAAATCCAGCACATCCTGAAGATGGTTATGTAGCATCTTTTATTGGTATTTCTCCTGTAGAAAATCCAGAAGTAGTTGTATTAGTTACTCTATATAACCCACAAGGAGAAAGCAATCAAGGTGGTCAAATTGCAGGTCCAGTTGTTTCTCAAATTTTATCAGAAGTCCTTCCTTATTTAGGAGTTGCATCTGATGATTTATCTCAATCCGATGCCTCTGATTCTTTAACAACAACCGTTTTACAAGATGTACGTAACAAAACAGTTGCAGAAGCAAAGAAAATATTAGAAGATGCAGGATTTACTTGTAACTTCTCTGGTACAGATACTTCTCAAATTGTAACAGACCAAGTACCAAAGCCAGGAACCTCTTTATTAGAAGATGCCACAGTTCAATTATATACTGCTACCAATAATGCAAGAGTATCACAAACGGTACCAGACTTAAAAGGAATGAGTTATGCTCGAGCAAAAAATGCCTTAGCAGCTAAGAATTTAAATATTCATGTTAGTGGTTCTGGAACTGTTTTATCACAGGACCCTATGGCTGGAACTGCTGTGGAAGAAGGCACAGTTATTAATGTTACTTTACAAAAAGAAATTCAAGACGCACACTAAGAAAGAAGGAACATCATTTTCCTTCTTTTCTTTTTTGCATATGGTAACTTACTTTCGCAAGGAGTGCATCTGGTACTATTTTACTAAAGAAACGTGTACACTTTACGCTGATTCCTGGCATGATTAAAAATTTATTTTTTAACATTTTATCTATGCCATATTGGGCTACTTTTTCGCTACTTGCTTGTGGCAAATTGAATTTTACTTTTGCCACATTATTAAAGTTTGTATCGACTGGACCGGGACACAATACACTTATTTTTACGGCACTTTTTTGTTTTTTTAGTTCTTCTCTTAAACTTTGTGAAAAACGAAGAACATAGCTTTTGGTGCTATAATAGGTTGTCATGAGTGGTCCTGGTAGGAAACTTGCTATAGAAGATACGTTTAAAATATGACCTGCATTTTTTTCTAACATATCTTGTAAAAATAGCTTAGTCAATATATGCACTGCTTTGATGTTGGTATCTATCATATTTAGTTCTGTTTCTAAGCTTGTCTGCGTAAATCTACCAAACAAACCAAATCCTGCATTATTAATGAGAATATCAATATTTCCTACTTTTTCTTTTGTTTGCTCATATAATTTTTTACATTCTTCTTCCTTGCTTAAATCTGCTAATATGATTTCTATTTTCTGTTGTGTGTTACTCCCAGATGAATTTGCATGGGACTCCTCTAATTCCTGTTTTAGTTCTTCTAACTTCTCCTTATTTCTTGCGGTTATTACGATATCATATCCAAGTTTATATAAATACCTTGCCATATCTCTTCCTATTCCAGAAGAAGCTCCTGTTACTAATGCAATCATTTTATTTTTTTCTTCCTCTCTCCTCAATGTTTTTATTTTGAAATTTAGACTCTTTTATGTAGTAAAGGTTAAGTCACTATTTTCTTTAAATTTTCTCTCACATTTTAAAAGAGGAAATAAATAATAGTTTACTTATTTCCTCCTTTACTTTTCTTATTTTCCTTTTTATTCTGCAAAGATTTCTTCGAACTCGTCTCCGTCTATCTTTTCTTTCTCTAATAATACGCCTGCTACTTTATGCAATTTATCTACATTGGCTTTTAGTATTTCTGTTGCCATACGATATCCTGTATCAATGATTCTTTTTACCTCTTCATCGATAATACCTGCTGTTTCTTCAGAATATTCTTTTGCTTGTGCAAAATCTCTTCCTAAGAAAACTTCTTCTTGTCCAGAACCTAATGTGATGGTTCCAATTCTATCACTCATTCCATATTTGGTTACCATATTTCTAGCAATTTTAGTTGCTCTTTCTATATCGTTACTTGCTCCGGTAGAGATATCATCTAAAATTAGTTTTTCTGCTGCTCTTCCTCCTAGTAAAGATACAATGGTTTCTTCCATTTCTGATTTTGACATAAAGTTTTTATCTTCTGTTGGACGGTACATCGTATACCCTCCAGCCATTCCTCTAGGTACAATAGAGATTTGATGTACTGGATCTTGTGTTGGCAAAAATCTACTAACTACGGCATGACCAGCTTCATGATAAGCTACTAATTTATTTTCTTTTTCGCTTCTTACTCTTGTTCTCTTTTCTGGTCCCATTGTTACTTTTACCATAGCATCTTCTATTTCTTGCATTCCTATTTCTGGTAAGTTTCTTCTAGCAGAAAGCAATGCTGCTTCGTTTAGTATGTTCTCTAAATCTGCTCCTGAAAATCCTGAAGTATTTTTTGCAATAATTCTTAAATCTACATCATCTGCCAGTCTTTTCTTTCTTGCATGTACTTCTAATATTTGTTCTCTTGCTTTTACATCTGGTGAGCTTACTACAATTTGTCTATCAAATCTTCCTGGTCTTAATAATGCTTTATCTAAGATATCTGGTCTATTGGTTGCAGCTAGTACAATAACTCCTTCGTTTTCTGCAAATCCATCCATCTCCACTAGCAATTGATTTAAGGTTTGTTCTCTTTCATCATGTCCACCACCAAGACCTGCTCCTCTTTGACGTCCTACAGCATCAATTTCATCTATAAATATGATACATGGTGCTTTTTTCTTTGCTTCTTCAAACAAGTCTCTTACTCTAGATGCACCAACACCAACAAACATTTCTACGAAGTCGGAACCACTGATAATAAAGAATGGCACTCCTGCCTCTCCAGCTACAGCTCTTGCAAGAAGTGTTTTACCAGTTCCTGGTTGTCCTACAAGTAAAACACCTTTTGGAATTCTTGCTCCCATGTCTGTAAATTTCTTTGGATTTTTTAAGAATTCTACAATTTCTTCTAATTCTTCTTTTTCTTCATCTACACCTGCTACGTCTTTAAAAGTTACTTTTGCTTTATCCTGTGGTGTAACCATTCTTGCTTTGCTCTTTCCAAATGTCATGGTTTTGCTTCCACCATTCTGGCTTCCATTCATCATAAAGAACCAGAAAATTAGGAAAATAATTAAAATTCCAAATGGAGTAAGTAAGCTTAGGATTACCATAAAGAAAGATTCTGATTTTTCAGAAACTTCTATCGTTCCTGCCTTCATAGATTCATTTACAGTTTCCATTAAGTTATCCATACTAGGAATATTTACTTCTTTTGGTACTCTATCATTTTTCATAGTAACTTCTGCAGTTGTTCCACTAGAGTCTATTACTATTTCTTCTACTTCTCCTGCATCAATGCTCGCTACTAGTTCTGAATATGCTAATTTATTACTAGAGTTATCTAAGATAGAACTTACTAACACGATAAAAATAATAAATATAATCAGCCACATGGCTAGTGTTTTAATTCCGTTTTTCAAGTTTTTTCCTCCTTACTTTTTGATAAAAAATTTCTCTTTTATCACATTATAGAAATATACCATAGAACTTGTATAATTGCAAGGGTATTTTATAAAGTTTTTTCATGCAAAGTCCTTCTGTATCAAGCTTTTTTCTACGGAAATACGACTTAAGACAGGCTACTGCTCTAGGAAAAAAATTTTTCCTTTGTTTACCAATACTTTTACTTTTTTATTTGGTATTAAATATTTATTTCCCACATTGTTCTCACAAAGTTTGATAATATCTTCTATATGTATTTTTTCGATGTCCTTTGTTGTTCCTAATAGCCTATTAATAGTATATCGTATTACTCTGGATTTTATGACAAAATCTTGTCCATTCCATTTTTTTAAAGATAATACAATACTATCTTTTCCCTCTTCTAACACCATATCTTCATATGCTTTTTGTGTTTGTCTCTCTAAATATTGGTTTTCTTGTCTAGCTAGTTCTGATAGTCGATTTAGTGTAGCTACAATATTCGGATTCCATTCTTTTTCTAGAAATGGTATCAATATATTTCTCACTTTATTTCTATTATATACATTTTCTTGATTAGATTTGTCTATTTTAGGTTGCAATTTTTTTTCTTTGCAATACTCATAAATTTCTTCTTTTGTGCAATTTAATAGTGGTCTGACAAATACTACATTTTTTTCATTTTTTCTAATTGGTTCTATCCCTCTCAAACCTGCTGTACCACTACCTCTTAGGATATTCATGAGTACGGTTTCTGCATTATCGTTAGCATGATGTGCTGTTACTATTTTTTGTGCTTTTTCTTTTTGTCTCACTTCTTCAAAGAATTGATAACGTATGTTTCTGCCCATTTCCTCTGTTCCCATTTTTGCTTTTTGGGCTAGTTCTTCTACTTTTGCTCTTTTTACAAAACAGGGAATTTGATGTAGTCTGCAAAATTCTTCTACATAGGCTGTTTCTTCGTCTGCTTCTTTACGTAGCATATGGTTGACGTGTGCTACCAATAAAGTACAAGAAGGAATTTGCTCTTTTTCTTGCAGGGTAAGTAATATATGCAATAAAGCCATAGAATCTGGTCCCCCAGAAACTCCTATGACTAATTTATCCTCTTTTTCTATTAATTGATATTTTTTTATGGTTTCTAATACTTTATTCTCTATTGTCATTTTCTTTTCCTTTATTCTTTATATTTATTGGCAAACTTTGTGTAATTTCCAAGCCATAATAGCTCTACTGTTCCTGTAGAACCAGAACGATGTTTTGCTAAGATAACTTCTGCTATGTTTTTCTTTTCACTATCTTCATTATAGTAATCATCTCTATATAAAAACATAACAATATCAGCATCTTGCTCTATAGAACCTGACTCTCTTAAGTCTGATAGCATTGGTCTATGGTCTGGTCTTTGTTCTGGCGCTCTGGATAATTGGGAAAGTGCAATGACTGGCACGTTAATTTCTTTAGCTAAGATTTTTAAAGAACGGCTAATTTCTGCAATTTCCTGTTCACGACTACTTCCTCTTTTTCCGCTTCCTTGTACTAATTGTAAATAGTCAATTACCACCAATCCTATATCTTTTTCTAATTTTAGTTTTCTGCATTTTGCTCTGATTTCCATAATAGAAATACCTGGTGTATCGTCAATAAATATCTGTGCTTCTGATAACTCTCCTGACGCTTCTGCCAATTTTGTCCATTCATCATCATCTATTTTTCCGGTTCGCACTTTATTACTATCTACCATGGCCTCACTACACAAAATTCTATTTGCCATCTGCTCTTTTGACATTTCTAGACTGAATATCATAACTGGAATTTTTGCTCTTGTTGCCGCATAAGAAGCTATATTTAAAGCAAAAGCAGATTTTCCCATAGCGGGTCTTGCTGCCACTAGTATTAAATCTGAATTATGAAGACCTGCCGTTTTATAATCTAAATCGGCAAATCCTGTTGGTACTCCTGTAATATGTTGCTTTTGATTATATAATTGTTCCAACTCTGTAAAAGTATCTACTAAGATATCTTTCATGGAACTATAACCTTTTTGGTTTCTAGATTGAATGGTGTTAAATATTTTTTTCTCTGCTTGATCCATAATCATATCTACATCTTGCGTTTCGTCATACCCCAACTGGATAATTTCATTGGCTGTCTTTAATAAATTTCTTAATATGGACTTTTCTTCTACAATTTTGATATATTTTTCTACATTGGCTGTGGTTGGTACTTTATCTGGCAAAGTAGCCAAAAATTCGATTCCCCCTACCGCATCTAATTGTCCTAAAGAAGAAAGTTCTGCTTTTAAAGTAATAATATCCACAGGTTCTGCACGATTATATAGATTTAAAATGGCATGATAAATAATACGATTATCTTCCCTATAGAAATCTTCTTCTTTTAAGATTTCTATGGCGGAAATAATAGCTTCTTTATCTGTTAACATACTTCCTATAACCGCTTGTTCCGCTTCTGTGTCATGTGGTGGTACTTTTCCTATATCCATTTGTTTTCCTTCCTACTTATTCTTCTACAATTTTTACTTTTACGTTTCCTATAACGCCCTCATATAGTTTGATTTCTACAGGGTAAACTCCCAATGTTTTTATGGTTTCTTTTAGCATAATTTTCTTTTTATCTACCACGATTTTATACTCTTTATTTAGGTTTTCTGCTATTTCTTTTGCTGTTACTCCTCCGAAAATTTTTCCGTTTTCTCCTGCTTTTACTTTTATAGTTACTATAATTTCTTTTAATTTACTTGCTATTTTCATGGCTTCTTCTTTTTCTTGGTCTTTTCTAAATTGTCTAGATTCTTGCTTTGCTTGCAATTTTGCCATATTTTCTCTGCTTGCTTCTACTGCTAACTTTTTAGGAAATAAATAGTTTCTTGCATATCCATCACTACTATTGATGACTTCGTCTTTTTTTCCTACTCCTTTAATGTCTTCTAATAAAATTACTTTCATTTTTTTCTTCTCCTTTCTCCTCTTACTGTCCTATATAGTTTACCTCAAAATCCGCTTTTTTTCAAGGTTCTTTAAGAAAAAAGATAAACCTTCAATGGGTTTATCTCTTTAACTTCTTTTATCCTACAATTTCACTAAAGTATTCGTTAATTCTATTAATTAACTCTTGTTTTACTTCTTCTATGTTCATGCCTTCTACTTGGGCACCAGCAAGTGTTATGTGACCACCGCCGCCTAATTTTTCCAAGATAAGTTGCACATTAATGTCTCCAATAGAACGTCCACTAATACATACTTTATCTCCTAAATTGCCAATAACAAAAGATGCTGTAATATCACTAATAGTCAACAACTCATCTGCCGCTTTTGCACAAACAATATTGGCATTTTCATCTTGTGCATCATAAATAGAAATTCCTATGGTATCGTTTACAATTTCTGCTTTTTCCACAATTTGTGCTATTTTATTGTAGGTTGCTAAATCACTTTGGAACCATTTTTTTACCTTGATAATGTCTACACCACATTTACGAAGATATGCTGCTGCTTCAAAAGTTCTTACACCTGTTTTAAATGTAAAGTTTTTGGTATCCATCATGATGCCGGCATATAAACCTTCTGTTTCTATCTCTGATAAGTTAATATCATTTTCGGAATATTCTATTAACTCTGTTACTAACTCACAAGCAGAAGAAGCATATACTTCATGGAAGGTTAAAATAGCATTTTCTATGAAATCTGGACTTCTTCTATGGTGGTCTATCACTACAATTTTGTTAGTTCTTTCTAATAATTCTGGCACTTCCACATAATTCGTTTTGTGGGTATCTACTACTACAAGTAACGTTTGTGGTGTTATGGTTTCTAGTGCAATATCTTTTGTAATAATCGCATTTTGGTACTCTTCTTCTTTTTTAGCCTCTTCTAAAAAGGTTTCTAAACTCATTCCTGCTGTTTCATTTACAATATAAGCTTCTTTTCCTACTGTTTTTGCAATGCGATAAATACCAAAACTAGCTCCCATAGCATCAATATCGCTATTCGAATGTCCCATAATCATTACTTGCTCTGATTCTTTAATTAACTCTTCTAAAGCATGAGATACAATTCTGGCTTTTACTCTGGTTCTTTTTTCCATTTCCTGTGTTCTTCCACCAAAGAAAGTATATTTTCCATCTTTTCGAATAACGGCTTGGTCTCCTCCACGTCCTAGTGCTAAGTCTATAGCAGCTTCTGCGGATTTATATTTTTCATAATTAGAAGCTCCCTCGTTAGAAATCGCTATACTTAAAGTAGATTGTAGTTTACCTGGAATTTTGATTTCTTTCATGGTATCTAAGATATTGAAACGGTTTTCTTCTAATTTTTCTATATATTGCTGTTCTAGAATAACCACAAAGGTATCTCTATCAGATTTTACAATTAACCCCTCAAATTCTGCAGCCCAATCATATAGTGTTTTTTCTATTTGTGCTAATATTTGTGGTCTATCCTCACTAGAAATTCTTTGCATAATTTCTTCGTAATTATCTACCATAATAATACCAATACAAATTTGAGAATTTTCATAATCTTCGGCTAATTCTACATTTTGTGTTTCATCAATAAAATACAATGTAGCCATATATTGTGCCTCTTTGTTTTTCTCTTTTTCTCTAGATTTTACGTATTCTCCTAATATTTTATATGTTTTATTTCCTATTTTTACTTGTTTTTTAATTAGTTCTTCTAATTCTCTTTTATTTTCTTCACTACTATTCTCGATTTCTAATCTTAATTCTTTTACAATGTTATTTAGATAATTATGAATATCGATATTAGCAAATTCATGTATGAATTTAGAACTCTTCCAAATCACATTTCCATCTGTTTCGATAATAATAAGTGGAAATGGAGAATTGATTAATGTACTTTTAGCTGCATTATCTACCGTTAATGTTAAATCCTTAATATGCTCTGATAATTCTACTTTTCTTTTGTTATTCGTCCAATAGGCATACATTAATACTAAAATATATAATAAAATAGCTGGTGTAATGTATTGAATTTCGTAGCAACACAAAATAATTAATAGTATTGCAATAATGACTAAATACACCTTTGTTTTGGACACTAGTTTATCAAATAGTTTTCCATTATAGTTTTTCGGCATTTTTATCTCCCTTTATCCATTTTTACAATTACTATTTTACTCTTTTTTTACCATTTTGTCAATGTGTTGGCAGAGGCTACGATATGTCATTCTGACATCATTTAGTAAAAATAGGATTAAGTCAAGGATTATTCCATAACACATTCATTTAACCTTGACTTAATTCAAAACATAACATTTTTATTGTTTTTATATTTACGAATTTAATATTATATAGTTTTATTAGTCTTTTAATTTATATTTTCTATTTTTATTTGCTCCTTCTGCGAAAATCACTTCTTCTTTTGCCATTTTTGATAAAATTGCTCTTGCCCTTTGCACTGATAATCCTAATAATTCGCTAGCGATTGTTGTTGTTATATATTTATTTTGTTGCAAATAATTCAAAATTTTATCGCTTGTTTTATCGCTTGTTTTATCGCTTGTTTTTGTTTTGTTTGAAATTTTGTTTTCAAATCCATCATGTATAAATATTGTCGTAATAAAATAATCTCTTGTTTCATTTGTTTCAAATTCAGGCTCTTTTGAGCCATTATTTTTTAATGCTCTTTTTATTTTAGGAATACCTGTATTTCTACCTTCTGTTAATTTTAATTCTTTTAAGAATTCTCCTATTCTACGATTTCTATATTTTCGTGCAATTATATTTTTATCTTCAATCGATTTTTCACTAATAGAACGGTCTGGTCCAGGATAGCTTACAATATGAATTCTATCTTCCATTATTCTAACTTCTACTGGTTCTCTTACATCATACCCTCTGTGATAAACTGCATTTACTAAAGCCTCTTCGATTGCTTGATACGGATAATTAAAAAATCGTATAGCTTCTGCTTGTCCATCCACCTTTAAAATTTTTTCTTCAATTAATATATTGCTGATATAAGTCAAAGCACTTTTTATCATGCTACCTATTGGTCCTCTAAATATTCTTTCTGTCATATCATCACCTTCTGGGCCATTTCTTAAATCTACTACTTCTATTTGCGAATATGGAAAGAATTTTTGTGGATCATCATTAAAAAACATCAATCCAACATTTAAAGGTTTCATATATTCTGGTGTTCCATCTACAATTCTCATGCTTTTACACAAATCCATAAAATCCATCTTTTCAGATTCTTCTAGTAAATCACTTTTTATTTCATATAAATAATTTTGAATAAGTGGTAATTTCAAATCTTGAATCTCTGCTTCATGGTTCATTCTATCATCAAAAGGAATCGTTCTTGCCATGTCATACAATTCTTTTTTGTTCTGTTTCTGTTGCTTTTACTGTACTTGACATTTTTCTTATATAATAGGAATATCCTTTTGAAAAATCTTTATCCAATGTTGTTGGACATTTATATGGTCGTGTTTGTCCACCAAAACACCATACCACTAATATATTTTTATCTTTATATTGTGCTACATCTACGATTGGCGTATATGATGGTTGAATTAACTTACATTTTGCTAATAAATCTTTTTGAATTTTATCTATTTCAGATAACTCAAGTCCTGTTATTGGCATTTTAGGTCTTCCATTTTCTTCTTCGACTCCAATTAAAATATATCCTCCACCCCAGTTATCTATATCGTTTGCAAATGCACAAATTGTATGTAATATTGGTTCTGGATTCCAATTTTTCTTTAATTCTAATCTTGCATTTTCTACGATGTTTTCATTTAGAATATTTTCTATACTTGTGGGTAATTTCATTATTTCACCTCTTTCCTTGTGCTGTTCAGTTTTGTTGGATAATCTCTGTATATTTTTACCTATATAAAATTATATTATTCTTATTTTATATTCCAGCACATTACACTTTTCATCTAATAAAAATTTTCCTTCAAATAATTCTTCTTTAAATAAATATGGTGTAAATTTCTCATTTTGAGGAAATTGTTTCACTTTAGATAGCTCTTCTAATCTTATCCACTCATTGCATCCCTCCTCTGATATTTTCATCAGATTTCCTTCATATTCTTCTGCCACATATACAAATATTATTCCTTCTGAACTATCTCTCCAATATGACATTCCTTGCAACTTTGGATTTATTAGTTTCAAACCAGTTTCTTCATAATATTCTCTCAGAATACAATCCAATGGAGATTCTCCTTTTTCAAATTTTCCTCCTGGTGGTGCATATACTTGTCCCCATTTTTTTGTAAATTTTATCATCAATACTTTATTATCCTTTTTTAAATAGCAAACTGTTGAATTTAAATGTGTTGCTCTTTTCTTTTTTTCATTCATGATATCCTTCTCCTACATTTATTTCTATTATGAAGTTATACCACTCCATATGTGTGATTTACTGTATTCGTTTCATAATCTCTCCGCATTTTTCTATCACTTCTGCTTCCTCATTTTCAAATTGTAACTGATAATTTTCCATTAATATCTTACCATTTACAATGCTTGTTTCTACATTATTTCCTTTTGCGTTATAGATTAAATCTGCTATAATATCATTTACTGGTTGCATAACGATATTATTTAAGTTAACGATAATTATATCGGCAAGTTTGCCCTCTTCTACGCTTCCTATTTTTTGTTCAAGCCCTAATGCTTTTGCCCCATTTATCGTTCCCATTTTTAGTACTTCGTAAGCAGGCATTTGCACGGCATCTTCCTCTATTCCTTTTTGCAAAAGTGCTGCATATTTCATGCTTTCCCACAAGTCTAAATTGCTACCACTTCCCTGTCCATCTGTACCAATACTTACATTAATGCCTTGTTTTACCATCTCTGCAATATTAGCTACGCCACATCCTAATTTTAAATTACTTACTGGACAATGAGATATACTAATTTGTTTTAGTTGTGAAAGCCTTGTAATTTCTTCTTTACTTAATTTTACACAATGAGCCAACAAGACTTTTTCATTAGAAAATAGCTCTTCTAGGACTTCTATTGGCTTTTTTCCATAACTTTCTTCTATATCTTTTACTTCTTTTGTGTTTTCACAAAAATGCATATGAATATTTAAATCATTTTCTTTTGCAAATGCAATGCACTTTTCCACATATGGTTTACTTGCTGTGTATAACCCATGAATTCCAACATTAAAAGTCACTCTATCATCTTTTCCTTGATAATTCTTTATTAATGTTTTTAATTCCTTTAATCGATTTTCTCCTTCTTCTCCTGATAAATCCATTAGTGTCCTAGTAGTTTGTAATCTAATACCTGTGACTTCTGCCGCTTCTATAATCTGCTCTGTCATAAAATACATATCATTAATGGTGGTGGTTCCAGTTCTTATCATTTCTAAAAAAGATAAATAAGAAGCATAATAGATATCTTGCTTTGTTAATTTATCTTCCATTGGCCATATTTTATCTTGTAACCATGATTGTAGTGGCAGACCATCCACGGTTTCTCTGAAAATACTCATTGGTATATGTGCATGTGTATTAATTAAGCCCGGCATTACTACTTTATTAGTAGCATCTATTATTTTCTCGTTTTGCTCTGGCTCTAAGTGTTTTCCTATTTTCTCTATTTTATTCTTTTTAATACGGATATCCATTCCTCTTTCTATTTTTTCTCTTTTTTCATCCATCGTAATTAAAATAGCATTTTGAATAAGCATCTTTCTTTTCCTCCTTTAAGATTTTGAACATTAGCATTCACCAATTATTTATTATTCTAGCTAGATAAAATGTTATATTTTAAATCTGTACCAATATATTCTCTTCCCTTATATAAGACTTTCCAATTTCTATTTATAACCAACCTTAGTAAATTAATCAATAACTTGTGGCATCGGTAAATCAAATGTAACATGGTTATATTTTTCTATTTTCTGTTCTTTACACAATTCAGAATATTTGTCATCCCATGATAGTCTATATGCTTTTTTTATGTCCATGTTTAATTTTTTTACCCATTTCCTTACAATTTTTTGTGGTTCCTCAGAGTCACTTTTATTTTCAATTTCAACAGCTATTCCAAATGGATATTCATCCACAGCAATTTCCACTTCATTATTTGTAAATATCGTTCTATATCTTTCATAACTTTCAATTGATTTCATTTTCAAAACATTTTCAATTATAAACATTAAATTCTCATATTCGTTATAATTAATATTAAGTTCAACTTCTTCTTCTTTATTTATATCTGTTTCTGTTGTAGATGGTAATCTTTTCTTCCAGCTTAGTTTACATTCTGAAATGAAATCATTTTTTGTAATCCTTACTCTAAATCTCCCATCTACTTTCTTAGTGTAAAAGCTCATTTCTCTACAAGGATGATCAAACTGTAATGTTTTTTCATAACATCTACTTTGCATTGATAAACCCTCGACATTTTTTATTTTTTCTATTAATTTTTCTAGCTTTTCTCTAGCAAAATAAAATCTCGCCTCATATTCCATATTTATTTTTCTCCTTATTTAATATATAATATTACTAATTATACATTACTTGATCTATTAATCATATTTAAGATTACATATTTATCATTTACTTTAGATATTCTAAAAAAAGGTCTAAAGTAACTAAGGCAGAAAACTTAGGAAGTTTTCTGCCTAGATTATATTGACAATCAGCCTTTTTATTCTTGTGCTGCCACAGTTTCTGCTTGTTGTTCTTGCTCTGTTGTCTCTTCTGTAGATTCTTCGTCTGTACTAATTCTTGTGTTTTTGAATTTATTTAATCCGGTTCCTGCTGGAATTAGTTTTCCGATGATAACATTTTCTTTTAATCCTATCAATTCGTCTACTTTTCCTTTAATAGCTGCTTCTGTTAATACTCTTGTTGTTTCTTGGAAGGATGCTGCTGATAAGAAGCTATCTGTTGCAAGAGACGCTTTGGTAATTCCTAGCAATACTCGTTTTCCTGTTGCTGGACGTTTTCCTTCTTCTATTGCTTTTTCGTTTACGTCTTGGAACTCGTACATATCCACTAGAGATCCAGCAAATAGGTTTGTATCTCCATTATCTTCTACTCTTACTTTCTTAAGCATTTGTCTTCCAATGACTTCTATATGTTTATCGTTAATATCTACACCTTGGTTTCTATATACTTTTTGTACTTCTTGTACTAAGTAGTTATATACTCCTTCTGGTCCTTTGATAACAAGTAATTCGTTTGGATTGATAGATCCTTCTGTTAATGGCTGTCCTGCAACGACCTCGTCTCCATCTCTTACTTTTAGTTTAGATCCAAATGGTATCACATAAGTTCTACTATCGTCTTTTGCAGTAACAATCACTTCTTTTCTCTTCTTTTCATCAGAGATTTTAACTGTACCATCAATTTCTGAGATAATAGCAAGTCCCTTTGGTTTTCTAGCTTCGAATAATTCCTCGACTCTAGGAAGACCTTGTGTAATATCTGCTACACCAGCAACACCACCAGAGTGAATAGTTCTCATAGTAAGCTGTGTACCTGGCTCACCAATAGATTGTGCTGCAATTATTCCAACTGCTTCTCCAATGCTTACCTCATCACGTGCGGCAAGTCCCATACCATAACATTTTGCACATACTCCGTTTTTGGTTCTACATCCAAATACGCTACGTACTCTTACTTTTTCGATACCTGCTTCTACAATCTTATCTGCTGTTTTATCATTAATCATGGTGTTGGTATCTACAATAATTTCTCCTGTTTCTGGATGTTTAATATCTTCTAATGGATATCTACCAATTAGTCTTTCTTGCAAGCTTTCAATTACTTGATTTCCGTCTTTGATTGCTTCTAATTCAATACCATCATGTGTTCCACAATCATGTTCTCTTACAATAATATCTTGTGATACGTCTACTAATCTTCTTGTTAAATATCCAGAGTCTGCTGTTCTTAGCGCTGTATCGGATAGTCCTTTACGTGCTCCGTGTGCTGAAATGAAGTACTCTAGGGCATCTAGTCCTTCACGGAAAGAAGAACGAATTGGTATTTCTACTGTTTTACCAGTGGTACTTGCCATAAGTCCTCTCATACCTGCAATTTGTTTTAATTGGTCTAAGTTACCACGTGCTCCAGAATCAGACATCATAAATACTGGATTTAATTTTGAGAAATTTGCTTTCATAGCGTCTTTTACTTCGTCTGTTGCCTTTTCCCAAATTTTAATAACAGAATTGTATCTTTCCTCTTCTGTAATTAAACCACGTCTATATTGTTTTGATACATTATCTACTTCTACTTGTGCTTTTTCCAAAATGGTTTTCTTTTCTTCTGGCACTTTTACATCATCAATAGATACGGTAATACCAGCAAGTGTAGAGTATTTATATCCTGTTGCTTTGATGTAGTCTAATAATTCTGCTGAACGGCTAAGTCCATGTTTATTAATGCTCTTTTCTACAATTTTTCCTAATTGTTTTTTATTGACTACAAAATTGATTTCTGGTTCAAATTCGTTTTCTTCTTTGCTTCTATCTACAAAGCCTAAATCTTGAGGAATACCTTTATTGTAGATAATTCTTCCTACAGTTGTTTCTACTTTTTTATGTTTTTCTACTCCATTTTCTACCTTGCTCATTCTTACGAATACTTTTGCATGCATTCCTACTTCTTTATTTTCAAAGCTGATGATAGCTTCTTCTGGAGATGAGAAATAAGTACCTTCTCCTTTTTCTCCCTCTACTTCCATAGTCAAGTAGTAACTTCCTAAAATCATATCTTGTGTAGGAACAGTTACTGGTTTACCATCTTGAGGCTTTAATAGGTTGTTTACAGATAACATTAAATATCTTGCTTCTGCTTGTGCTTCTGGTGATAGTGGTACGTGGATTGCCATTTGGTCACCATCGAAGTCGGCATTGAATGCTGTACATACTAATGGGTGAAGTTTAATAGCTCTTCCTTCTACAAGCACTGGTTCAAAGGCTTGTATTCCTAGTCTATGTAATGTTGGCGCACGGTTTAGCATAACAGGATGGTCTTTAATAACGTCTTCTAAGATATCCCATACTTCTGGGCGTAATCTTTCTACCATTCTTTTTGCATTTTTAATATTATGTGCGATTCCTCTAGAAACTAGTTCTTTCATAACAAATGGTTTAAACAATTCTACTGCCATTTCTTTTGGCACACCACATTGATATAATTTAAGTTCTGGTCCTACTACAATAACAGAACGTCCTGAATAGTCTACACGTTTTCCAAGTAAGTTTTGACGGAAACGTCCTTGTTTTCCTTTTAGCATATCGGATAAAGATTTTAAAGGTCTATTTCCTGCTCCTGTTACTGGTCTTCCACGTCTACCATTATCGATTAAGGCATCTACAGATTCTTGTAGCATTCTTTTTTCGTTACGTTTAATGATTTCTGGTGCTCCTAATTCGATTAATCTTTTTAGACGGTTATTTCTATTGATAACTCTTCTATATAAGTCATTTAAGTCTGATGTAGCAAATCTACCACCATCTAATTGTACCATTGGTCTTAAATCTGGTGGAATAACTGGTACTACATTCATTATCATCCACTCTGGACGATTTCCTGATAAACGAAACGCCTCTACGGTATCTAATCTTTTAATTAATTTTGCTTTCTTTTGCTCGCTGGCTGTTTCTAATTCTTTCTTTAAGCTAGCTGATAATTTTTCTACATCAATTTCTTTTAGTAGTTTTTCTAGAGCTTCTGCTCCCATTTCTGCTTTAAAGCTACCAGCTCCATATTTTTCTACTGCCTCATGATATTCTTTTTCTGTTAGCACTTGTGTTTTCATAAGGCCAGATGTTCCTTTATCTGTTACGATATAGGATGCAAAATAAATAATTTTTTCTAGATTTCTTGGTGAGATATCTAGCATTAATGCAATTCTACTTGGAATGCCTTTAAAATACCAAATATGTGCTACTGGTGCTGCAAGTTCAATATGTCCCATTCTTTCACGTCTTACTTTAGATTTTGTAACTTCTACACCACATCTATCGCACACAATTCCTTTATATCTTACTCTTTTATATTTACCACAATGACATTCCCAGTCTTTGGTTGGTCCAAATATTCTTTCACAGAATAGACCATCTTTTTCTGGTTTTAAGGTTCTATAGTTTATTGTCTCTGGTTTTTTTACTTCTCCTTTTGACCATTCTCTTATTTTTTCATCTGATGCTAAACCTATTTTGATTTTATCAAACATCTCTAATTCATCCAATTTAGCTTGCCCCCCTGATTTTATTTCTTTTTAGAGGCTCCTCAGAAAAGAAAAAGTACCACACCGCTCGAACAATTCCCTCTTGTCTGCTTTTTCTTTTCTCCCCGCATGCCTCTTTTTATTCAGTTATTCTTTGGATTTTTACTCTAATCCATCATTTTCTAGGTTATCTTCTGCTAAATCATTTCCAAAAAAATCGTCTTCCTCGTCTAATCCTGCAAATAATTCATCAGACTCTTCTCCATCTAAAAGCATATCTTCGCTATCTTCGTCTGCTTCTATATAGCTATCTTCTAATTCGCTCTCATCTAGTACATCGGAACCTACTTTGCTTTCCTCATAATCAATTCCTTCATCAATATGCTCTTTTAGTTCTAATTCTTGATTATCTTCAGAATATAGACGAATATCTAAGCCTAAAGATTGTAATTCTTTAATTAATACTTTGAAAGATTCTGGTACTCCTGGTTCTGGTACATTTTCTCCTTTTACAATAGCTTCGTAGGTCTTTACACGTCCTACTACGTCGTCTGATTTTACAGTTAGCATTTCTTGTAATGTGTAAGCTGCACCATATGCCTCTAATGCCCAAACTTCCATCTCTCCAAATCTTTGTCCACCAAATTGTGCTTTACCTCCAAGTGGTTGTTGTGTTACTAAAGAGTATGGACCAGTAGAACGAGCATGAATTTTATCGTCTACTAAGTGATGTAGTTTTAACATATACATAACACCAACGGTTACAGGATTATCAAATTCTTCTCCTGTACGTCCATCATAAAGGATAGCTTTTCCATCCGGTCTTAAGCCTGCTTGTACCAACAATTCTTCTATTTCTTTATCGGTTGCACCATCAAATACTGGTGTTGCTACTTTCCATCCTAATGCTTTGGCTGCCATACCTAAATGTACCTCTAATACTTGACCTAAGTTCATACGAGATGGAATACCTTGTGGGTTTAATACAATGTCTACTGGCGTTCCATCCTCTAAGAATGGCATATCTTCTACAGGTAGAATTCTAGAAATAACACCTTTGTTACCATGACGTCCCGCCATTTTATCTCCTACAGAGATTTTTCTCTTTGTAGCAATATAGCAACGAATAATTTGGTTAACTCCTGGTCCTAATTCATCAGAATTATCTCTTGTAAAGATTTTAACATCTACAATGGTTCCTGCTTCTCCATGTGGTACACGAAGGGAAGTATCTCTTACTTCTCTTGCTTTTTCACCAAAGATAGCACGAAGTAATCTTTCTTCTGCAGTTAGTTCTGTCTCTCCTTTTGGAGTTACTTTTCCAACTAAAATATCTCCTGGTCTTACTTCTGCTCCAATACGAATAATTCCGTTTTCGTCTAGGTCTTTTAATCCGTCATCTCCCACGTTTGGAATATCACGTGTAATTTCTTCTGGACCTAATTTGGTATCACGACATTCGCAGTCATATTCTTCAATATGGATAGAAGTATAAACATCTTCTTTTACTAATCTTTCACTAATTAATACAGCATCCTCGTAGTTGTATCCTTCCCATGTACTAAAGGCAATTAATACATTTCTTCCTAGCGCCATTTCTCCATTCTTCGTAGATGGTCCATCTGCTAAAATGTCTCCTGCTTTTACTTTCTCGCCTCTGGTTACTACTGGTCTTTGATTGATACAAGTTCCACCATTGGTTCTCTTAAACTTACGAAGTTTGTAGGTATCTATTTCATTTTTACTATTTCTTACTTTTACTTCGTCTGCTGTTACTTTTTCTACAATACCATCATTTTTTGCTGTAACAGTAATTCCAGAATCTCTTGCTGCTCTATACTCTATACCTGTTCCTACAATAGGGGATTCAGGCATTAAAAGTGGTACTGCTTGACGTTGCATGTTAGATCCCATCAAAGAACGTTTTACGTCATCATGCTCTAAGAATGGTATCATAGCAGCTGCTACAGAAACTAATTGTTTTGGTGAAACATCTACATAGTCTACTTGTGATGCATCTACCTCTGTAATTTCTGCTCTATGACGTACACGAATTCTTTTATTCACAAATTTGCCCTCTGCATCAATTGGTTCTGATGCTTGTGCAATAATGTAATTATCTTCTTCATCAGCTGGCATATATTCTACAATATCTGTTACTTTTCCTGTTTCATGATCTACCTTACGATATGGTGTTTCAATAAATCCATATTCATTAATAATCGCAAAAGAAGATAATGCAGAAATAAGTCCAATGTTTGGTCCTTCTGGAGACTCTACTGGGCAAAGTCTTCCATAGTGTGTATAATGAATATCACGTACCTCAAATCCTGCTCTTTCACGAGAAAGTCCTCCAGGTCCTAATGCAGAAATTCTTCTTTTATGGGTTAGCTCAGATAATGGGTTAGTTTGATCCATAAATTGAGACAATTGTGAGCTTCCAAAGAATTCTCTAATAGAGGATGTAATTGGTTTTGTGTTAATTAAAGTTTGTGGTGTAACAACGTCTAAGTCTTGAATCGTCATTCTCTCACGTACTACTCTCTCTAATCTTGTTAAACCAATTCTAAATTGATTTTGTAATAATTCCCCTACACATCTAATACGTCTATTTCCTAAGTGGTCAATATCATCTACATTTCCTAGTCCATGGTCTAAGTTTAATAAATAACTGATAGATGCAATAATATCTTCGTTTGTAATATGTTTTGGAACTAATTCTTCTTTTCTTTCTTTTAATACTTTATGTAAGTCTTTTTCATCTGTATTGTCTAAAATGGATTTTAATACTTCATAATTGACATCTTCTTTAAAATGTAAATCTGAGATATCCACATTTGTTACAAATTTGTGGATATTTACAGTTCCATTTCCGATAATACGAACTTTTTCTTCTCCTACTTTCAGATCTACAATATTAATACCAGTATCTTGAATTTCTCTTGCTACATCTTTTTCAATAATGTTTCCTTTTTCTACTAATACTTCTCCTGTAGATGGATCGATAATGTCCTCAAATGCTTCTTTTCCTGCAATTCTAGAAGCTAAACTTAATTTTTTATTAAATTTGTATCTTCCTACCTTTGCTAAATCATATCTTCTTTCATCGAAGAATAAACCATTAAACAAATTCCTTGCAGCATCTACTGTTGGAAGTTCTCCTGGTCTTAATTTTTTATAAATTTCAATTAAAGATTCGTCTTGTGTTTTAATTGTATCTTTTTGAATGGTTGCTACTAATTTTGGTTCTTCTCCAAATAAAGATAAAATTTGTTCGTCTGTTACAATTCCAATTGCTCTTAAAAGGTTCGTTACTGGAATTTTTCTGGTTCTATCTACTCTAGCCCAAAATACATCGTTTCCATCTGTTTCATATTCAATCCATGCACCACGAATTGGCATAACTGTAGATGTATAGATTTTCTTTCCAGATTTATCGAATTCGTAAGCATAGTAACATCCTGGTGAACGAACTAATTGGCTAACAACAACTCTTTCTGCACCATTGATAATAAAAGTACCGCTATCTGTCATGACTGGGAAATCACCAAGATAAATTTCTTGCTCTTTAATTTCGCCTGTTTCACGATTGATTAAACGTACTTTTACGTGTAATCTTGTAGAATAAGTAGCATCTCTTTCTTTTGCTTCTTCTACAGAATATTTTGTTTTCTCCTCCATGTAATAATCG
Source organism: uncultured Clostridiaceae bacterium (assembly GCA_946493085.1). Lineage (GTDB taxonomy): Bacteria > Bacillota > Clostridia > TANB77 > CAG-508 > UMGS1663. The sequence goes on along the minus strand of CAMMAC010000009.1, from coordinate 717 downwards.
AAAAATTCAAGAACTAAATTTCCAGAATAGTCTACAATTGGGGAAATATCTTTTAGAACTTCTCCTAGTCCCTCTTCGATAAACCAATCGTAGGAATCCTTTTGCACTTTAATTAAGTTTGGCATGTCTATAAAATCGCCAATTTTTGCAAATGTTTTACGCGTACATTTTTCATGTTTGATATCTTTTATCAAAACCAATCACCCCTAAAAAGATTTTAAAGCAGATTTTGAGATTTAAGCTTTAGAATACAAAGCTACTTTTGTGAATAAAATTTCTATTTCCAAAGAAGTCCTTCTCTCTATTTCTTTATCTTCATAGTTACTTGTTTTTACTGCTTATCAAAAACTTTCGTCTATAAAGAAAAAGAAATAAGATTCCTCTTCTTTTTCCATTTACGTAAACAATTTACAAGGCCACAAAAAGGTATGTTGGCAATTTTTCTTTTTTTGCCAACTACCTTTTTGTATTCTTTTCTATTTTTTTCTTATAGTTTTTTTATATTTAATTTTTATCAACCCCACTATGAGAATTCATTAGGAGTTATTTTGTTTTATCTCATCTCGCTCAAAAAGGATAAAACTCCAAATACTAATTTAGTATACATCATTTTGCAATAGCTTGTCAATGTTTTTTTAGTAATTTTTGTAAGTTTTTTAGTCTAGTGAATTGTAAAAGTAAAATCAAGTTTAAATATTAAATAATATATTTAAGTTA